>JABDDJ010000001.1 GCA_013287645.1 Chlamydiota bacterium
TACTATCTGTAGTGACTATGACCTGCTTTCCATTCGCTTCAAAATAGAGCCCATAGGTCGGTAATAGAACTGAATTTGAGACGACATGGTAGGTGTGGAAAAGCTTAAACCACACTCCTTCCCAGGAAAAAGATAAGCCAGAAATAGGTTGGACATCAAAGTAGGTAGAGAGAGTAGCCTGCTCATTTTGCAGACTTGAGAGCCCTCCAGATAGAGATTTGTTCCACAAATCGTCTACTAAATCCTCAGCAATATACAAATAAGGCTTTTGGCAGCGCGGATCAAATTTTGTGGTGAAGGCAAGCCACTCTAACCCTCCTACATGGTCAGCATGTAGATGGCTGATATAGATAGCGTGAATGTCGCGGTAAGATAGACCCAGTTCATGAAGAGCAAAACGGGCATCACCTCCACAATCAATGAGTAATAGCTTATTTGTATCTGACTCCAAAAGCATATTGGATTGATAATTGTTCTCACCGACAGTAAAAGCTGAGCCTGCTCCAACAAATGATAGCTTCATAGTTAACCTTTAACCTGTCTTGGACGTTTTTGTAAATAACCCAAAGGACTCTCACATAGATAGACAAAATTAAACGCAAAGGCGCAAAGCCGCAAAGAAAAAAGAACGATATAACGATAAGAACGATAAAAAAATAAAAAAATAAAAAAATATCGTTCTTATCGTTCTTATCGTTATATCGTTCTTTTATTCTTAATTTATCTTGCTTATCCTGCCGCGAAGCGATCCTGCCTATCATGTTACTTTTTTTTGTGTTTATGTATCTTTGTCTGAAGTCTAGGCGAAGCGTTAAAGACTTTAAGATACTCTATCCTTTTTGCTCAGAATCCAATTAGCTGTTTCGCTGACTAGTTTGTTGCTATCGGCTGATAAAGCGAGAATATACGTATCAAATTCTCGCAATTTTAGTTGAAAAATTTGATAGAGAGCCATCCCCTTCACGATGCCTTTAATCTCGTGAGTAGGAAGGGTAAGGATATTCATTAAAACCTGTCTGACATTAGCCAACGACCTAGCAGGTAACATCTGAGGCATCTGAGCTTCTTTAATTAGATATAAATATTGTTTTTTATGCTCTTTATTTAAACTCTGTTCTAATAGTTCCATTGCATAACTAATTTGATCTAAATTCGAACTTTCTAATTTCAAATAAATATTTTTAATTAACCCTTTTGGATATAAGAACTCTAAGAGCTGAAGAAGCTGTCTCTGTGACTGTTTAATCTGCTGCATCAACGTATTAAACAATAACAGGTACGTTTTCAATCGATACAGCTGCTTTGCAAAATCAAGCAACATTTTTAGATACTCAGCTTCTAATAGCATCTGGGCTTCTACCATCTCTTTCTCTAACTCCTCATGAGCATGAAATTCACACGATTCCAACGACTGCACTAAACAATCAATTAGCACTCTATCATGTATAGTCAGGAGTAGCTGCAATAATAAGCGAATCGCTGAAGGAGTTTTTATCTGTCCAACTATCTTAATCAACAAAGCAAAATTATTATCATCTTTACCTACAAACTCTTTCTCCAGCAGCGGTAGAGCACTATCTCCAATTTTAATGAGGGCTAACGCGGCAGTTTGTCGAAATTCTTTAATATTTAAATGCTTGATAAGGGTTGGATAAAACTTGCACTTTTCCGATTCTGCCACTGCAAAAATAGCCTCCTTGACCACTCCAGAATCGTGATCTACCAACAGCTCTCCCAGAAAATCATTACCGGATTCGACCTTTCCTAAAATTGAGGCCGCCCTTAACCGATCTCCAGGATCGTTAGAATGAATGAGAGAGGTCAGAATTTGCTGCGCTTGTTGATGGATCGATGGATCAGAGCCATACTTTAAAGCTGAGATAAGGACTTCATCTAATAAAGAGGGCTCTTTAGTGTCTAAATATGGCTTTAAGGTTTCATCAAATATATTATTTTTTTGAAACATCCAGGCCCTAAATGCATTGGCTCGCAATTTGTCATCGGGATCTTCCTTGATAAGAGCCTGCAGTTTTTGAATAACCTCTTTCTCAAGATCCTTCACTTTAACACTCTGCAATTTTGAAAGAGCAGCATACCGTGTCATCGAGTCGAAATTAGATAAACAGATCTCAATTCCTTTAACGAAAAGGGCATGATCAAGCTCTTCTAATAGATTTAAGCAGTAGATAGCTTCGTCAGAATTACCTTGGGCAAGTTTTCCAAGCAAAAATGTAGCATACGTTTTATCTAAATAGTTATAGCCTATCTGCATGCGACGCTGAGCTAGAGCGACTTTCAAATTAGCTACAAAACCCTTTTGTAACAGATAGACAATTGGTATTATAATTACTGTTAAAAATAAAATTAATAATGAGATATAAAAAACACTAAAATCAAAATAGTATTGTAAAGCAATCAAGCTAACACTTGCAAATATTGTAGAGAGAGGTATAACAATTAACTCTATTCTACTTTGTAACCAACTTCTAATTTTTGGAAAGAGCGGTTGGTAAAGTATTAATACCGCTTGACGTATGACAGAATTTGACACTCCTTCATCTATCAATTTTAATAAGACGCATAATAAAAATATCAAAAGAATATTATTTACCGGTAATAGAAACAGAATAAGAACAACTATTACCATGTCGGCTGTTGATCTACTAAAGAGCGCCATTTTAATTCCCAATTTGTTAATGACCACATTGGCTAATACTCCACGACCCAAGAGATCTATGATATTTGAAATAGCAAAAAACAGGCCTAAAAAGCTTGCAAGAGTGATTTCATCATTGAAAGTGATGCGACTAGCTGAATAAAATAATATATCGACAACAGTAAAAATAAATAAGCTGATCGTAGCAAACAGCATATTGTTGACTAGATAGGAGTTGGTATACCATTTAGCAACGATCTCCTTCTTTTTCTCTTTAGTGATGGGTATATTCACTTCACGAAAGCGGTACGGATAAATATTAAAAATAAAAGTTAACAAACCAAGCGCACAAAAAATGGCGATGCTTACTCCCAAAATAATATTGACAGACCCCACAAAAACGAGAAATATAGGGAGTACCAGATTTCCTATTACTCCTGCTAATGTCTGACACATGCCAATCGTTCCAAACATACGTTTGGCCTGATCTAACGTACATAACTGATTCAGCATAATCCACAACTCGAGCTCGAACATATCAAAGGCCGCTTGCGACCAAACAAGTAGCACAGGGTATATCCAGAAGGAAGAAGACCCCTTTAATAAAATCCAAAAAAGAAAAAATGAAAGCGCTAGCAGAGTAATCCGAAAATAGGTTTGGTAAACGAAAGGAAATTTGTGTTCTACAGCACTATATACAGACCCGGCAAACACTAACACGATTGCGCTGACAATATAGACAAAAGGCAGTGCTGCAATGTTAAAATGGGTCAGAAACAGGCTGATAGGAATAGTTTTAAGCCAGACCTGTGAAAAACCAATCAGCAGCGCATAAGCTGCCGATAGAGCCGCCAGCTGACCTTCTCCCGCTTGAATTCCAAGTAATCGAAGCAGCTTAAGCAATCTCATGAGGATTTCTTAGCTAAATCTTGAATTTGTTTCGCCATGTCTCGCATACGCTGACAAAGCTCATCGATAATTCCTATCGAAAGATTCACATCTAATCCAAAATTATCGAAAAGATCCTGTCGACGTAATTTAAGTAAGAGACACTCTTCAAGTGCCACGACAGAGGCGGTGCGCGGTTCAGGAGATAAAAAGGCAATTTCACCAAATATTTGATGACTGCCAAATTCTGCTAAAAGTTTATTCTCATCCATTACTCCCACGCGGCCTGCGACAATGATATATAATGCATCACCCAATTCGCCTTTTTTGATGATATACTCGCCAGGTTGGACGCGTTCTTCTTCAGCATAATTTGCGATTTCTGCAAGCAGCTCATCACTGACTTTTTTAAAAAGAGTGACACCCCGTAGCAAAATGAGTTTTTCTAAAATAATCATTCATAAAAAATTTTGTTAGAGAAAGAGCGGCCAAAAGACCGCTCGCTCTACTTTTTGAAATCTAAGCGCTTCTTGTCGTTGATTTGAGAATTTCGAACGACAGCTTTTCGTTATGAGCTTTGTGAACGAAATCATCTAGAGAGACAAAACCTTTGATCATTTTGGATTTATCTAGGACAGGCATGCCACGCACTTTACTTTTCATCATCATTTCAGCTACGTGTTCTAGAGAATCTTCGTCCATACATGAAGGCATTTTGTCATTCATTGCCTCTTCAACCTTCATCATTCCTGGATCTTTACCGTTAGCGATGACTTTTTTAAGAATATCATGCTTGGTGATCATGCCCATTAAGTGCTTGTCTTTCATAACGGGTAGAGCTGAAAAATCAAGTTGAAGCATCTTTTTAAGAGCATCTTTGATTGTCATATTCCCTTCGATCATCTCTACCTTTGTATTCATAATTTCTTTGATGTGCTTTTGCATAAAAACCCTCCGTTGTTTTTTACTCATAACTCTAGTTTTCTAATGCATCAGTAATAGTAAATTGTAAAGAAAAAATTTAATCCTTGCCCTTGTCCGATCCTAATAGGACATGTGCAAGGGTTCTAGAGGTCGGGAATGACAACAATATCCGGATGTACCTTAGCACGAAGGACTTGTTGAATATAAGATAGCGTAGTTCCCACTGATGAATAACACGAAGTGCATGTACCAGAATACCCTACAATCAAACGCGTATTCTCTAATAGATTCAAAACATGCACACCCCCGGCATCTAGAGAGATATAGGGTCGTACATCCTCGTCCAAAACTTGCTCAATCACGGCCACCTTTTTCTGGTAAGGCAACTCGAGCCATCCTGGATAACCCTCCCCTTCAATAGCTAACTTGTCTGTCGGGACTGGCGGAGCAGCATAACTTGAGGGCAAAGGTATATCTAAGCACTGATCTGCGCACTCTTCGATCGCTTCGAGCACTAGTAATACATGGGGCAAGGTCTCTTTGGGAAAAGCTGCCTGTTCTCCACGATCTCTCAAGAGCTTATCAATATGATCCGCAGTCAAACGGCGTGCTTGATCATAGTTTTTTCCTACACTCACCTCACAAGCCGCATCTGCTGCTGCAATTAATGCTGTCTGTCCAAATGCTGAAAATCGCGCATCGACAATAATCCCATCCTCTCTATCGACAATCCAATCTAGGCGCACCTTGTTGCCATCTTCCGCATCGCCAGCCTCTGCAACAATATGTCGCACACCTCTGGCTTCAGAACTAGCAGTATCGAATGAGCCGGCACAGCGGGGACTCTCTATGCGTGAAGCAATTTTTTTACTATATTTATACCAAGTGAAGCTCTCAATCAGCTGATTTAACACAGCTCCTCCAGACCAACAGGCTTTAGCTGCTTCAAAATAGCTGCGATAATGTCCGCAGCGTCGTCAACATCAGCATCAGAGGTATCGCGTGATAGACTAAACGAGATAGCGCTATGAGCAAGTGTACGAGAAACGCCACAAGCTTCCATAACAAGCGCAATCTGCTGAAAAGACCCTCCCCCTATACAGGCCATAACTCTCTTTTTATTAAGTAGATAGAGAAGAGTTTCGTTGACATATCCAGGGAAAGCCATGACACTGATATGAGGCAGCCTCTCCTGATTTTGAAAAAATAACTTAGCAGATGGCACTAACATCTGCAGATTGTCCTCAAACTTATTACGCAATCTAGCTGTCTCTGTTCCCAGATAATCGCGATGATCCTCACCCTCTTTAGACACCTCTGCCAATACTACTAAAGCAGGAACATTCAAACTTCCCGCTCGCAGCGCTGCCTGTTCAATGCCTCCTACGATAAAGGCATAGGCAGGCACATCCTTGCGAAATAATACTCCTCCCACACCCTTTGGAGCATGAAATTGCTCTGCATTAAATGTCAGGTAGTTAGCTCCGATCTCATCTAAATCAAAATCCATTTTTCCCAAAACATGCGTAACATCCAAGTGAAAGAGAACTCCGTTAGCATGACAGAGCGCTGCGATCTCCTTTGCAGGATGAAGAGTACCCGTAAGACCGTTTCCCCAAGAAAGTGAAACTAATGCTGTCGAAGGTGTTAACTGCTCTTGGATAAGCTCAGGAGTGACAATCCCATTAGCATTGGGCGATACCATGCCACCTACACAACCAAATTCTTCTAACCGAGAGACACACATCAAAGCAGGCGCCTCATCCGTCGCGCATACTAAAAAATGATTTTTGTTATTTTTGCGCGTTACTCCATGGTAGACACTATTGAAAACCTGATTAACCGCCTCTGCGCCACACGAAGTCAGAATAAAGGTATCCTCTTCAGCAGCACCTAAAAAACGATAAATAGTACGATAGCTGCTCTCAATAGTCGCTATTAAAATGTTACCACCCTGATGAGGCACTGAAGGAGTCCCCCACAAATCGGAATAAAAGGGCAGCATAGCGCTAATCGCACGCTGAGAAGGACGTGCTGTCGTCGAGTTATCTAGATATATGCCTTTCATACTACTTTTTCAAATTGACCATCAGAAAAATAGTACAAGACTGGCAGACCTGTTGGCAACTCTAATTCGAGAACCTGTTTTTTTGTCAGGCCATCTAAATCCATAATGATCGAACGGAGGGAATTTCCATGTGCAGAAATAAAGACGTTTTGCCCTTTCTCTAGATAGGGTACAACATGTTTTCGAAAATAGGGTATCGAGCGCGCAGCTGTCATTTCTAAGCTTTCACCGTCTGGTGGAGGTACATCATAGCTTCTTCTCCAGATCTTGACCTGCTCCTCGCCAAACTTCTTGCGCGTCTCATCCTTATTCAACCCTTGAAGTTCCCCGTACATCCGCTCATTCAGCTCCCATGCACAGTAGACCGGAATCGTACTTTCCCTAGCCTTTTCTCCATAAATGGTCGCCCACTTCTCTAACTTTCCTGTGCGAGGATGGTGTATCACCGGAATCTTCCCCGAACTATGCCCAACCATCGCTAACATCGCTGTCATCTGCGCACGCATCAATGACGATGTAAAGATCACATCGATCGGGATATCGCGTATCTTCGCTCCACCAGCATAAGCCTCATCAATCCCCTCTTTAGAAAGGGGAATATCCACCCAACCGGTAAATAAATTTTGCTTATTCCATTCCGATTGTCCATGACGCATCATGATTAAGGTAGTTTTTTTCTTCATAATCTTTATCCTAAAAATATATATTTGGGACGGGCAAGGTCAAGGGCAGGGGCACGGATTTAAAATTGCAATGTATCTATTTTTATCCTATAAATCTACTGATTGCTATAGATGAGGAAAATTTTTATGCAGACTTTATCGATGGATGTTGAAACCAAAACACTTCTTGAAAAAATTGCCAATACTATCCGTGGTCTTTCTATGGACGCTGTCCAAAAAGCTGAATCTGGACATCCTGGCTTACCTATGGGCTGTGCCGAAATCGGAGCCTATCTCTATGGAATCCTCCTAAGATATAACCCCAAAGACCCACACTGGATTAATCGCGACAGGTTTATCCTCTCTGCTGGGCATGGTTCCATGCTGCTCTATAGCTGCCTACACCTCGCTGGATACGACCTCTCCATGAATGACATCGAACAGTTCCGTCAACTTCACTCGCGTACTCCTGGACATCCTGAAGATCATGTTACTCCCGGAATAGAAACAACCACAGGGCCTCTTGGACAAGGTCTTGGTAATGCTGTTGGTCAAGCGCTAGGATTCAAAATGCTGGCAGCTCAGTTCAATACTCCCGAATTCTCTCTCTTCGACAACAAGATCTACTGTCTCATGGGTGACGGCTGCATGATGGAGGGTGTCACTTCCGAAGTCTCCTCTCTGGCAGGTCACTTATGCTTAGATAATCTCGTGGTCATCTATGACGCCAATAAAGTAAGTCTAGATGGCCCTTTAAGCGAATCGGCTTCCGAAAACACTAAAATGCGCTACGAAGCCTATGGATGGGATGTCTACGAAGTCAATGGCCAAGATCTAGATGCCCTTCATGCCACCTTTACAGCCATCCGCGAAAACCAAACAAAACCCGTTTTTATTGTGGCCCATACCGTCATCGGTTATGGTTCCCCTCACAAAAGCGGTACTCACCATGCACATGGCGCACCACTAGGCGTGCAAGAGGTCGCAGCCTCCAAAGAAGCTTTAGGAATTCCTCAAGATCCTTTTTATGTCCCCGATGTTGTTTACGACTACTTTAAACGAAAACTCCCCTTTGACATAGAACTTGAAGAGACATGGAATAAAAATTTCGCTGCCTGGGCCAAAACCCATCCCGAAAAGCTGCGTCAATTTGAAACCATGGAAAAGCACATCCTTCCCAATGATTTAGAAGAACGTCTCAATGCTATTCCAATGCCTGCCAGCATCGCTGGAAGAAAGGCATCTCAAATGATCATCGAAAACATCTGCACCTTCCTCCCACAGATGTATGGAGGCTCTGCAGACCTCTCTGGATCAGACCTCACCTTCATAAAGCAATATCCCATCATCAGTGCTGGCCACTATGCAGGACGCAATATCAAATTTGGCGTGCGCGAATTCGGAATGGCAACCATGGCCACCGGACTATCTGAAACAGGCATGATCATCCCCTTTATCGGGACATTCCTCACCTTTTCAGACTACATGCGCAACGCCATACGTCTCTGCAGCCTCATGCGCCACCAGGTGATCTATCAGTTCACACACGATTCCATCTTCCTTGGAGAAGATGGCCCTACTCATCAACCCGTCGAGCATTATGCCGCCCTGAGGGCCATCCCACACCTGCATGTGATCCGCCCTGCCGATCCGCACGAAGTCGTAGGCGCTTGGATAGCAGCCCTCCGGTACGAAGGCCCTACCGCCCTCCTGCTTTCAAGACAAAATTTACCCCTACTCAACGAAACCAAAGTCTCCTATGCTGATGGAGTTGGGCGCGGTGCCTATATCCTCCGCAAAGAAAAAGGAGGCAAGCCAGATTACACGCTTCTATCCACAGGATCTGAAGTCTGGCTCAGTCTAGAAGTTGCGAATGAGCTTGAGAAAATGGGCAAACGTGTGCGCGTTATCTCGATGCCCTGCTGGGAAATCTTTGAAGCCCAACCAGCCGAATATAAAGAAGAAATTTTAGGCGGTGACCTAGGCATACGCGTCAGCATCGAAGCCGGCATAGAGCAAGGTTGGCATAAGTACATTGGACGCAACGGCATAGCCATCTCCCAAGAAGACTTTGGCGCTTCTGCTCCTTATAGAGCCCTACAAGAATATTTTGGATTTACACCCGACCAGATCCTCGCAAGGATACTTTAGTGAATAACCGCTTGCTTGAAGCACTAAAATGCCAAAATAAAGGCAGACCCCCTGTTTGGCTCATGCGCCAAGCAGGGCGTTATATGCCTGAGTACAGTGCCCTACGCAAAAAGCACACTTTTCTCGACATTTGCCATCAGTCAGAGCTTATTGTTCAAACAACACTACTCCCTATAGAACTTCTGAATGTCGATGCAGCCATTATTTTCTCTGATCTGCTCCTCCTTGCCCAACCCCTTGGATTTAATCTCGTCTATGACGAAGGAATAGGCCCTCTGATCGATCCCGTCATACGCGATCCCTCTGGCATCCCAAAGATCCGTTCCGGCGCCATCGAGAATAAGCTCGCGCCACTCTTCGAAGCCATTAGCATTCTCAGGAAACAGCTCAAAGTTCCCCTACTCGGATTTGCCGGAGCACCCTTTACACTGGCAAGCTACCTTATTGAAGGCAAAACCAATCGAGAATTAAGGTATACGAAGCAGTGGATGCTTTCGGACCCAGAGAGCTTTCACCAGCTGCTCGATCGCCTAAGTGAAGCCACTGCTCAGCTTCTCATGCTACAGATAGAGGCCGGAGTGCAAGCGGTGCAGCTCTTCGACAGCTGGGCAATGGCGCTCTCTCCCGAGCATTTTCGAATATTTGCCCTACCCTATATGGATAAAGTGCGGCAAAAATTACCTCCAGGATTTCCGGTAATCTATTTTAGCCGAGGGGCCCATGGTAGTTCACTCGCGCAGGCACATCCAACCGCTATCAGCGTAGATTGGACAGTGGACTTACCCCAACTACGCAAACAATTTCCCACCAAAATCGCAGTACAAGGAAACCTAGATCCCTCTTGGCTCTATGCTCCCCAAGAAAAACTAAAAGTAGCTGTCAACGAGCTACTCAATTCTATGAAGGATGACCCAGGGTATATTTTTAATTTGGGCCATGGCATTCCTCCCGATGTCCCTTTTTCAAATGTTCAGTATCTAGTGAGTTTATTAAACTAGAGAGTTTTTAGACAAAGCACTGTCCACGCTAGTCCATAAAAAGTCCATTATCATCCATGAATGTCCAATCTTAAGTCTAATTAGTTACTATTTAGTAAATATTTTGTTTTAACTTTAATTAACTTTGTTAGAAAATAAAATTAGAAGATTATTTTATTTTATTATAGGTTAATTATGCCTAGTGATTTTCAGTTACCTCCTCCAACTCCACAAACTGGGAGCGTCGCAGAAACAAACCAAACAAACCAACCCGCCAAAACCCAACAAACCGGCCACCTTGGCAGCGCACACACCGCCAAACTCAGTCGACCCCAAGGAAAGACTCCAAGACCCACAGCCCAAAACCCTCATATCAACAACGTATTTATAGGTAAAAAATATTTTCATATCCAAAACACTAAACAAAAAAAAGAAGCTCTAGATACCAAAGAAACAGCGAAGAAATTTGATGCTCCGTACTTACATTGGAAAAAAGATTCAAAACCCCAAATCGCTGAAAAAAGCGCGATTGTTATTGGTGATGC
This sequence comes from Chlamydiota bacterium, assembly GCA_013287645.1. Classification (GTDB taxonomy): domain Bacteria; phylum Chlamydiota; class Chlamydiia; order Chlamydiales; family JABDDJ01; genus JABDDJ01. The sequence goes on from JABDDJ010000001.1 coordinate 10,872, forward strand.
ACGAAATGATGCACAAAAAATTCATTCTAATTCCAAACATAAAAATATTTATAATGAAATATTTACTTCAGAAAAATCTTATAATGAAGGCTTGAAAGACTTTTCAAAAGATCTTAATCGACTTATCAACCATCCTAAAATAGATATTTTTATTAAAAATTATAATAACAATCTAAAAGATCCTTCTAAAAGAATTGAATTAAAAGACATCGTAAAATGTATTAACAATATTGATAAATTAACTATCGCTTCAGATAAAGTCTTATCTTTTGATAAAAAATACAGCGAAAATCCCTTAGCAGTTTATAGAGATTTTTTAACAAATGGTTCTCAAGCCATTTTAGATGCAATGGGCCCTCTAGCCGAGTACACAAGTACAAATAATTGGGAAATAACTGGAGACTTTTTTAATCATGTAATAAGTAGTGATAAAGCTTATAATGAAGAATACCATGGAAAGCTAGGTAAAAATAAAAAAGTTATCGGTTTTTCTGAAGGTAAAATATCAAAATTGTTGCCTGGAGCTTCCCTCATTTTGCCTGCTCAAAGAATGGCTAAATATCCCTTATTATTAGCTGAACTTGCAAAATTAGACCAACCTACTGGCATTAACGTTACTGATATCTCTAATCAAGTTAAAGAAAAGGTAGATATAGCAAATAAAAGGCGAGGAGAATTTGATTCAATTCAAAATGTAAAGCGAAGAGAATTCGAATCAATTCAAAAATTATATGAAAAATTTCCAGAACATCTTTCTAAAGATCCTATTAAATCATTATATACTCTCTATTCAGAAAATAAAAATGATAAGAATAATGCATTATACTTTGAAGGCGCTGTAAATAAAGCTAAAACTTTAACAAAAGAAAGATATAATTTAAAAGATAAAAAAGACATAACAATCATTTCTGGTATGAATGAACAAACTCGAAATGAAATAAAACAATTTAATGATTTTGAGAAAATTAGATCGGAACTAGAAAATTTTATAAAAAGCCTTAAACTACAAGGAAAAGAGGATGAGTTTATTTATAAAAAGTTAATGGATAAATTTGGAATTGAAGCTAGTAAACCTCCTGAAAACACAGAAGAAACTACACGAATATTTGATGAATTTAAACAATTTATAGATATTTTACTTACAAAACCAAAATTAGTTTAATTTATAGGTAACTTATGCAAGTTCCTACTTCTAATGTAGGAAAAACGGCGGAAGCACTTGACGCCGCAGCTCAATTTACAAAGGTACAGCCGGGTCGTTTAGGAGGCTTTTCCTTTAAAAAAATTATTTCAAGTTTAATAAACTTCATTAAACCACCTAGCATTAAATTAAGTGAACCTCCCCTCAACGCTAAACCCATTAAAGCTACAGACGCTGACAATCTAGACGCCGCTCCTAATACTGAAAGAGCTACTATTGACCGTCATCTTCCTTGTGATCCTTCAGGCCCACAAGCCACACAATCACCTCGCACCCCCGACAAAAGCCGCATCCTGTCCACTGATAGAACGTTAGATAAAAAAATATCTGATAAACAAAAGAACATATACAATGAAATTTTTGTAACTGAAAAAGACTACCATAAGTCAATAGTAACTTTGCATGATCAGATGGAGAAACTTTTAGAAAACAAAGATGAATTTGAACAGTTAGTAAATCAATTTAATTCAGACATTACTAATAACGATCCAGACAACGAAGGTGGACCTGAGCATCAACCTCAAAGTATTACAAGACATGAATTTGAACAATGTTTAACTGATTTAAATGAATTAGTAAAAGCTTCAAAAAATGTATTAGATCTTGAAAAAGATATACATGATCCAGATGCTTTGATAAAATTTGAATCAAATCAGCAAAACCTGGTTGATGCAGCAGCAGCAATGAAGAATTATATCGCTAACAATAATTCTGGAAAAACAAGCACTTTTCTTAATTATTTACATAGAAAAAATGAACCTTTTAAAAAATCGTGGGACTCTAATAAAAACTTAAAATTACCTGGATCAGAACTCATTAAGCCCATCCAAAGGGGCCCTAGATACCAACTCTTATTAACAGATCTACAAAAAACGAAAGAAAATAGTATCTATTCAGATACTAGTTTAAAAATAAATAATCTGCTTAGTGAGGCAGATTCTCAGCTTGAACTATATAACAACTTCCCAAAACTTCTTTCAAAAAACCCAATTAAATCTCTTTACAATCATTATTCATCTACAGAAAGCTTTAAAAATTTCAATGGAAGAGATTTTGAAAATGCTGTTCGTCAGGCAAAAACTTTAAATCCAGAGAAAATTGAAAAGGAAACCATTAATGATAAAGTCATCATTAAAGGAGGATTCGAAGTAAAACAGTATAATGATTTTGAAAAAATAAGAAGTTATTTAAATACATTTATTAAGGAACATGAAGGTCAAGATGAAAATTCCATAAATCTAGAGTTAATGAAAAAATTAGGCATAGACTCAGGAAATCCTCCTAAAGTGCCCGATGATTTCCCTAGGTTCATTCAATTTCTTAGAGAGCCGCCCCCTCCTTTTGGAGGATAATTCTTGAAAATAATCAATTTATATATTATATTTAGTTAAAATTTTAAAAAGGTTACTTGTGATCTCTCGCACTAGTTTATATGATTTGCCTTTGGAAACACTTGTAATAATAACTGAACAATTTTTAGATCAAGCTCTGCCCAATAAGCAGGCAGCATACAATGGTTTGAAGGGAATAACGGGACTTCTTTTAAGTGCAGGAGAGGATTTAAAGAAAACTGAAGGAGAAACAAGAAATTTACTATCGGGTATTTTTTATAATGCATCTTCTTATTTCTCGCGTGTAATGACTCCTTTAAAGTTAAAGATCTACCCTTCGACTATTGAGAGTTCCATTAAAATCCTTCATCTTGAGCCCAGGATATTAATAACTATAGATTCAAGGCTATTTAGTTTTAGCAAAGAATCTGAAGCTTTGTTAAGTGCCTTCTATGCTCAAGCAATTAGATGTAAAGTATTAACATTAAAGGACTCAGATCTTGTCGAACCGGATGATCTTGTAGATTTAATCAAAAAAATTCCTTCTTTGACTTCTTTGTCCCTTGACTGCCAAAAAATTAAAGCAATAGATTTGAATATTCCCGAACTACAAGAAGTTTTAACGCGTGTTTCCATACATCCAGAAGAGCGTGATAACTCTATGAACGAGTTGATTACTGCTAGCGAGAGATTAAAAAAATTACAATCTATCTCTTTTGGACTATTCAACGTTATTAAGGATGAACATCTTAAGTCTCTCATAAATATTGAGAGCATGAGCGAAATTGAAATTTTAAAGGGAAATGAACTTACATTGACAGAGATGACCCTTCCCTCTAGGTTTCAAGTATTTAAGGTATCTCGAGCTACCAAAATAAGCTCTTTAGATTTTTTTGCAGAAGTATCCTTAGAAGCATTTGCGTTTACAGATAACTCTCTTTTAACACATGACTGGTTCAATAAAATTAAGCCTGACAAATTAAAATTTTTAAATTTAACTGGTTGTTCGCAATTAGATAGTCTAAAGCACTTCGAAAATTCTCCACTAGAATCGCTGATTATTGGATTTACAAAAATCTCATGGGAAAATTTAAGACAGCTTAACAGTACAAAGACTTTGCATACGCTCTCTTTTTCTAGATGCCCTGAAATCACCGATACAGCCATTGAGATTTTAAAACGCTTTCGAATACAAAAATTGTTTTTAAATTATAGCGAGATTAGTAATGATTCATATAAAAAACTTTTTACTCTTCCCTATTTAAATCACTTAATAATTCAAGGGAATAGCTCTATTAATACTTTTGATATCCCTTTAGAGGCTAAAGTAAGCATTCTAGACCATCAAAATTGCTCAGGAATAAATGATTCAACTATGAGTAATATTTCTAAAATTAGTTCGCTTACAAAACTTAATATTAGTTGCACCACTATTACGGATGAAGGGCTACTTCAAATCAAAAACTCAAATTCAATTAAAAAACTTATAGCTAGAAATTGTCCTGAAATTACTACAGAAGCCGTTTTGGATATTTGGAATAATAAAAGTATGGAAAAAATCGATACCGAATCATCCGAATATGTAGAGGAAGATCAGCGTCTTTTAATTTCAAATTAATTTCGCCAACGGAGAATTTAAACGCAAAGCCGCAAAGGCGCAAAGAAATTTTTATAATTCTTTGCGCCTTTGCGGCTTTGCGTTTAAATTCTCCGTTGGCGAAAAAACTCTCTATTTTTTCTTTTTTACTTTTGTAGCTTGCTCTGTTTCAAGCTCTACATTTTCTTCCAAAAATGAGACCACCACTTTTTTAATTAAACTCTCTATTAAAGCCTCTTCGAATTTCTCTTCTGAAATTCGCGTTTTTACTGGAACGATAATCTGGGCTATCACTTTACTTCCAATTTGATAGGCAATTCTTACGGCATTATTGCCTTCGCGTCCTTGAATATCAATACGAACATGTGTACCTTTCCCTCTAGGTGGATTGGTTAAGTCCTTTGCTTCAACATCGAGAACATAATCGTTTCCGACTTTTACAAACTGAGAGTAATGACCAAAGAATGCGCGTAAAAGATCCTGAAATTCAGGAATTTCTTTTTTACTTCCACCTGTTACGGATTTATTCGTTAGATGATATTCAGTTACTTCAGGTAAACTTCTGTATCTATTTAAATTAACACTCATGATTACACTCAACTATTATATTTTGGTTTTAATACGCCACTACTCTAGTTTACGTATATTAATTTCATATAAATGATTAATTAATTTTAAATTAATTTTAAAAAATTACATTTTTATGTATTACATTAGAGAATGAATTGATGGGGGTAATTATGCACGTCGTAGTACTGGGGGCAGGAATTACTGGGCTGACAGCTGCTTGGACATTGGTAAAGCATTTAAAGGGTAGGGTTCGGGTTACATTGATTGAAAAAAGCAACCGGGTTGGCGGCTGGATACGCACTGATAGGGTAGATGGCTTCCTTTTTGAACGGGGACCGCGAAGTGTTCGTGCAAGTGGTCAGGGAGGAGCTGCACTAAAATTGATCGAGGAGATTGGTCTTAAAGATGAGGTTCTTTTTTCGTCACCTGAGGCAAAAAAGCGCTATGTTTGGCATGAGGGTAGATTAGAGTGTGCTCCGAGTAGTCTATGGCAGGCTTTTCGTTCGCCTTTGACTAAAGATTTGGTAGGGGGTTTTCTGAGAGAGGGGCTGCGCAAAAAGGGCTCTTTGCAAGATGAATCGATCTATGATTTTATTGCTCGGCGCTACTCTGCAGAGCTGGCTGAGAGGCTTATCGCGCCTCTGACTGCATGTATCTATGCGGGAGATATTCGTTGTCTGTCTATACGGGCTTGTTTTCCGTTTTTGAAGGAATGGGAGGAGGAGCATGGCTCAATTCTAGGGGGAGCTTTTAAACAGATTTTTAAGCGTCGTTCAGCGACTCCTCGAGGATTAATTTCTTTAAAGCAGGGAATGGAGTCTTTGCCTAAGGCTCTGATGAATCGGCTAGATAGTGTGGTTTTATTTCAACGTGAGGCTGTGCGTATTTATAACCACGGGTCTTCGATCGTGGTAGAGTTGTCAAATGGTCAGCATATTGAGGCGGACCATCTGATCTGTACGCTTCCTGCAGAGGGTGTTTCAAAGCTTTTGGACCTGCCTCAGATGGCGGTCCCGTCGGCTTCAGTGGCAGTGGTGAATGTGGGCTATAATTCTCAAGTGCTTAATAATAAAGGATTTGGATGCGTATTTCCTGCGCGCGCTCGTACTCCTGTCTTAGGAGTAGTGTGGGATTCTTCGGCGTTTCCTGAACAAAACAGCCATCCTGACCAAACTCGTTTGACTTTAATGATGGGTGGCTCGTACGATCCTGCGATCATTGAACAGACTGACGAAACTCTTGCAAAAACTGCATTAGAAGAGTTAAAATTACATTTAGGAGTTGACACTCCTCCCGCTGCTCTATCCGTATTCAGGGCCAAACATGCCATTCCTTCTTATCCAGTAGGGCATTGTGAGCGCGTAGAGGAGACAAGAGGGTATTTAAAGAAAACCTATCCGAAACTCTCGGTGATAGGAACTGCTTGGGAGGGTGTAGCCGTTGGAGCTTGCATCGCCCAGGGAGATAGAATAGGCCAAAGTATTGTAGAGTTTGCTAAAAAATGATGGTCTATCTAAATTCAAGGTATATCCTAATACAATTGAGTTACCATGTTCGACAAATTTACGAATCGCGCAAAACAAGTCATTAAGCTAGCTAAGAAAGAGGCACAACGGCTTAATCACAACTATCTGGGGACAGAACATGTTCTCTTAGGGCTTTTAAAGCTTGGCCAGGGTGTCGCGGTCAATGTCCTGCGTAATTTAAATATCGATTTTGAGACGGTACGCAGTGAGGTCGAGAAATTAGTGGGATATGGGCCTGAGATACAGGTTTATGGCGATCCGGCGCTTACGGGAAAGGTAAAGAAAGTTTTTGAATACGCCAATGAAGAAGCCGCTAATCTAAATCACAACTATGTGGGAACAGAGCACCTTCTGCTAGGTCTTTTGCGGCAAACGGATGGAGTCGCTGCGCAAGTTTTAGAAAATTTGAATGTGAATTTGAAAGAAGTGCGCAAAGAGGTCTTAAAAGAGCTCGAAACATTTAACCTGCAACTTCCGCCCATAGGAAGCACTTCTCCTGAACCTAGCCAAGGCATGGCAAAGGGAAGTTCAGGCTCTTCGAAATCGTTCGAAAAATCGACCTCTCCCCCATCAGGAACTAATGACAAGATGCCTGCCTTGAAAGCCTATGGCCACGACCTGACAGAGATGTGCCGTGAAGGAAAGATGGACCCTGTCATTGGCCGTAAAGAAGAGGTGGAGCGCTTAATCCTTATTTTATGCCGACGACGTAAAAATAACCCTGTTTTGGTGGGTGAGGCTGGCGTTGGTAAGACAGCCATTGTGGAAGGATTAGCCCAGTCTATTGTTAAGGGAGAGGTTCCTGATAATTTGCGTAATAAAAAGCTGATTACGCTCGATCTAGCGTTGATGATTGCCGGTACAAAGTACCGTGGACAGTTTGAAGAGCGTATCAAAGCTGTCATGGACGAGATCAAGAAGAATGGTAACGTCCTTCTATTTATTGATGAATTGCATACAATTGTCGGAGCAGGTGCTGCAGAGGGAGCTATCGATGCTTCCAATATCTTGAAGCCTGCTTTGTCGCGCGGTGAAATCCAATGTATTGGCGCAACCACCATTGATGAGTACCGTAAGCATATCGAAAAAGATGCCGCTTTAGAAAGACGCTTTCAAAAAATTGTTGTTCAACCTCCCTCCATTAGCGAGACGATCGAAATCTTGACCGGCTTAAAGGCCAAGTATGAAGAGCATCATAAATGCGTCTATACTCAAGAGTCTATTGAAGCCGCTGCCGTGCTTTCTGACCGTTATGTTGCTGGCCGTTACCTACCCGATAAAGCGATCGACCTCCTCGACGAGGCTGGCGCTAAGATGCGCATTTCGATGACTAACCAGCCGCAAGATATTAGCAAGTTCGAAAGCGAAATCGAAGAGACTCGTTTAGCGAAGGAAGAGGCTATTGGCAAACAAGAGTATGAGAAAGCGGCTAAGCTGCGTGATAGTGAAAAGCAGCTAAGAGAACGCTTACAGAAGATCCGTGCAGAGTGGGAGATCAATAAAGCCGAAAATGAGGCAATTGTTGAGGAAGAAAATATTGCTGAAGTGATCTCTAAACAGACCGGAATTCCTCTCAGTAGACTGACAGAGGGTGAGACAAACAAAGTCCTGCATTTGGAAGAGCAGCTACGCAAAGAGCTAGTAGGTCAGGAAGAGGCTATCAAGTCAATTTCTAGATCTATCCGACGCAGTAAAGCTGATATTAAAGACCCACGCAGACCCATTGGAGCATTCCTATTCCTCGGCCCTACAGGTGTGGGTAAGACCCTCTTAGCACGCCTTTTAGCCATCAATATGTTTGGCGGAGAGGACTCTCTCATCCAAGTCGATATGTCCGAATACATGGAGAAATTTGCTGTCAGCCGTATGACAGGCTCTCCTCCCGGTTATGTGGGACATGAAGAGGGTGGACAATTGACGGAGCGTGTACGTCAACGCCCCTATTCGGTTGTGCTCTTTGATGAAATTGAAAAAGCACATCCTGATGTCATGGATATCTTCTTGCAAATCTTGGAAGAGGGACAGCTTACAGACTCGCTAGGAAGGAAGATTAGCTTCCGCAATACAATTATTATTATGACCTCGAACCTCGGTGCCGACAGAATACGCCGCAACACTGAGGTAGGCTTTAGCGCTAAGGACGGCATTGTCGACAGAACTCGCATGCGCAAAGAGATCGAAGATGAGGTCACGAAAAAGCTTAAGCCTGAGTTCCGTAACCGTATCGACGAGATTGTTATCTTTGAAACCCTCACTAAAGAGAGCCTGACAGATGTTGTCAAACTCGAAGTCGCCAAGCTACAAGAGCGCTTAAACCGTCGTCAAGTAAAGATAATCTTAGACGAAAAGGCCCTAGCATTCCTTGTCTCAAAAGGAGATCAACCCGAGTTTGGTGCAAGGCCTATCCGCCGTACTGTAGAAGAGCATCTCGAGTCTCAGCTTTCAGAAAAGATTCTGTTAGCTCCGAACGAAGGGCGAAAGATTGAGGTCACCTCCGATGGAGAAAAACTTATCTTTACTGATATAGAAGTATTTCCTTTGAAACATTCTGACTTGGCTAAAATAGCTTCAAACACTCATGTGGAAACATAAAATTAAACGCAAAGGCGCAAAGAAAGTAACTCTATTATTTCTTTGCGGCTTCGCCTAGACATCAGACAAAGATACATAAACACATAAAAAAGTAACATGATAGGCAGGATCGCTTCGCGGCAGGATAAGAAGGATAATTAAAGAGATAAAGAAAAATGAACGATATAACGATAAGAACGATAAAAAAATAAAAAAAATATCGTTCTTATCGTTATATCGTTCTTTTATTCTTTAATTTATCTTGCTTATCCTGCCGCGAAGCGATCCTGCCTATCATGTTATTTTTTTTGTCTGAAGTACAGTTTGCGCCTTTGCGTTTAAATTATTTCTTTTGAATAGAGCTTTCCCACTGCTTAATGTACTCTAACAAGCTATCCTTATCTGGACGTAAGCCCAACATTTGTCGTGCAGAGGGCTGACTGACTAAATAGGCTGTCTTAGCTAGCAAATGTAGGTGCCTTCTATCGTCAGACGCAAATAGAAAAAACAGTGTCTGCACTGGCTGTCCATCCAGCGCTTCAAAATCGATAGGCTCATCTAAATAGGCCACTACCACAATATCATAGGCCCTATTAAGCAAGAAATCTCGCGTATGGGGCAATGCCATTCCATAGCCTAACGCAGTAGGCTGTAAACGCTCTCTATCTAACAAGAGACCCGCCACACCTTCTGCATCCAATTCTAGGGAATCGGCAACGCGATCCATTGTAGCTCGAATAACTTCTGCTTTGGTTTTTCCGGGTATATGGTCAACAACGGCACCTTTGTGTAGGGCTCGATAGAGGCTGAATTGGAGGCTACCGCTACTAACTGCCTGAGGATGGGACTCTTCCAAGAAAAAGCTCCCTTCATCCGCCAATCCTTGACGTCGCCGCATCACCCACCTTTCAACCTCTTCTCGGTTAAATCGATACTGGTGATTAATCAAATAGGCTGGAAACCGGTCATTTTTCTTAGTGTCGGCCAACCAACGGCGTACTGTTGTCTCAGAAACGCGTAAAAGCTCAGCGACATCTTTAATTTTGAGGTCCATCGCTATTCTCCTGCTCAATAAGCTTTGAATAATTCAACGATCTTCTCTGGAGATTTCTCTACCAAGAGAGCCTTCCGTTTCTCTTCATCTTTAATTGCTACTGTCAATGCTGATAATAGTTGAAGATACTCCGTCTGTTTATCATCGGGACCTCCAATCATAAAAATCATTCGCACAGGCGATCCATCCATAGCGTTCCAATTTACCCCTTTAGCTAGTATGCCGATCACGATGAAAAAATCTTCGTACCCTGCAAGCTTGGCGTGTGGTATCGCAACAGCCATCCCTATTCCTGTGGAAACAATCTTTTCGCGCTCGATGAGAGCCTGGAAAAATGCCTCCGTATCGGATATTTTTCCATTTTTAGCTGCCACATCCACAAGGCTCCGCAAAGCCTGATCACGGTCTGGCACATCCAAAAACGTCACTAAATCCGCTTTGAGATAAGGATAAATTTTTGCCATTCAGTACCTTTGTTTTAATGCACTCCGGTATGCCCAAATCCGCCATTTCCGCGGATACTTGTAGCTAATTCCTTCGCGGGGATAAACTCTGCCCTACAGAACGGTGCAACGACCATCTGAGCAATACGCATGCCTGGTAATACGGTAAAGGGGCGTTTTCCATGGTTAATGAGGATGACACAAATTTCCCCTCGATAGTCGCTGTCGATGGTTCCAGGCGTATTTAAAACAGTCACTTGCTCTTTTAATGCTAAACCGCTGCGTGGGCGGATCTGGATCTCGTACCCCTCTGGAATGGCCATCTTCAGGCCTGTCGGTATGAGTGCGGAAGATCCGGGTTCGAGAACAATTGATTCTTTGATAGAGGCGCGTAAATCGCATCCAGCAGCTCCTTGAGAGGCATAATGGGGCAGTTCTGCGCCCTCGGCGATTTCGACTTCAATGGGGACTGAAAGAGGTGATTTGGGCAGATTCATTTATACCTTCGATTCATTTTTTTGAAATTCAAGAAGCGCTTCAAGTGCTCGAGCTGCTTCGAGCCCTTGGAACGGAGAGAGTGAATTCCCGTCTTGAGTTATGCGTCCAGCCATTAAGTAATCAAGAAATTCACCAATAACTTTTTTTAACTCATGTCGCTTTACAATACAATCAACCATTCCATGTTTCAACAAAAATTCCGATTTTTGTGCTCCTTCAGGGAGAGTATGGCCAATGGTCTGCTCGATAACCCTAGGGCCTGCGAAGCAGATAAGCGCATTCGGTTCGGCGATGATGATATCGCCTAGGGAGGCGAAGGAGGCCGTAACGCCGCCCGTTGTTGGATTGGTAAGGATAGAGATATAGGGAAGCCTAGCGTCATGGAGATAGGCTAATGCGGCTGAGGTTTTGGCCATCTGCATTAAGGAAAAGATGGATTCTTGCATCCTGGCTCCGCCGGAAGTAGAGACGATGACCAGTGGAAGTTGTTGAGTGATAGCGTGTTCGATGAGGAGGGTAAGCCGTTCGCCGGCGACGGAACCCATTGATCCCCCCATGAAGTTAAAGTCCATGACGCCTAGGGCGGTGGGTTGGCCAGCAAGAGAGCATGTGCCTACGATGACTGATTCGCTACACTGCGCTTTCTCTTGAGCTTGTTTAAGCCTATCGGCGTAGGGTTCAGTATCGACAAATTGGAGAGGATCGGCTGAGGAGATTTCGGAGAAGAGTTCTTGGAAAGTGCCTTCGTCGGCAAGCAGCTGAATGCGTTGTTGCGAAGAGAGTCGGTAATGGTAGTCGCATTTAGGGCAGCAGCTGACATTTTGTTCGAGTTCTTTGGCGTGGATGAGTTCGTTACAATGCGTGCACTTCAGCCAGCCGGAAAAGCTGTCCTTTTTAGAGGTTTGAACTTTAATTTTAGGCTTGTCTCTAGAAAAAAGACCCATCTATCCAACCATCTTTTAAAAATTGATTCGATTATGTCTTAATAATATTAAGAATTTATTAAGATATAAGTGCCTGTAGCTTAGGGATCCTCGCAGCTTGTACCTCATCTAAGCGTCGAACTGGCTGAGTATGCGGAGCCGTCCGCACCAGTTCCGGATTTGCCATGCTCTCCTGAGCAATCGCTTGCATAGCTTCAATAAAGCTGTCTAAAGTCGCCTTAGATTCACTCTCTGTCGGTTCGATGAGCATACACTCTTTAACAATCAGCGGAAAATAGATAGTAGGAGCGTGGAATCCATAATCGAGGAGGCGCTTAGCGATGTCTAGGGCGCGGACATCTTTATCGAGAAATCGGTCGGCCTGTAGGACAAATTCATGCATGCAGTGTTGTGGATAGGGAAGTGTAAAGATTTCGCCTAGTTTTTTCTTTAAATAATTGGCATTCAGCACCGCATTCTCAGCAATCCGCCGTAGCCCTGCACGCCCATGCAACAGAGCATATAGATAGGCTCGCAGATAGATAGCAAAATTGCCAAAGAAAGTTGCTATATGCCCTATGGACTGCTCGCTTTCCCATTGTACAGTATATCCTTGAGAGGTCTTGAGGACTTGAGGATAGGGTAAATAGGGAGCTAATTTTTGATTGCAAAAGACCGGGCCAGCTCCAGGTCCTCCCCCTCCATGCGGTGTCGAAAAGGTTTTGTGAAGATTTAGATGGAGGACATCAAACCCCATGCTGCCGGGACGTACGATCTCCATGATTGCATTTAGGTTAGCGCCATCGTAGTATAGTAGCCCACCAGCATCGTGGACAATTTTAGTAATCTGCAAGATTTTCGAGCTAAAGAGACCGAGTGTATTTGGATTAGTGAGCATTAGTCCAGCGGTTTTGGGTCCAACAGCCTTTTTGAGGAGATCGAGGTCTATATCTCCATCAGAGGCCGTGGGTAAAGAAATAATTTTGTATCCTACCATAGCTGCTGTAGCGGGGTTCGTACCGTGAGCATTGTCTGGAACAAGCATTTCATCACGACCAGAATCGTTTCTAGCTGCATGATAAGCAGAAATCATTTTTACACCTGTCAGTTCTCCCTGCGCACCGGCATTGGGTGCTAATGAACCTGCGGCCATCCCAGTCACATCGCATAAGAATTCGATAAGTGAGTAGATCACATGGAGATTTCCTTGAACGGTATCAATAGGAGCTAAGGGATGTGTACGCTGAAACTGAGGTAGAGAAGCACACCATTCGTTGACACGCGGATTGAGTTTCATGGTGCAGCTGCCAAGGGGGTAAAAATGGGTATCAATGCCCATATTCCGTCTGGCAAGTAGGCTAAAATGGCGTGTTAGGTCAATTTCGGAGATTTCGGGCAGTGGTAAAGAGGTGTGACGCACTAGTTCTTGAGGAGGAGTAAATCCATTCCAAACAGCCTCTTTGCGCGGAAGGCTGTAAGCTTTTTGACCAGGCTGGCTTTTTTCAAAAATGTTTTGCATAGCTCTTAGAAACCTCTACATAGTGATCCAGCTGTGCTTTAGTTTTAAGCTCAGTCACGCATACTAGTAAAGAATTTTTATGAGAAGGGTACCATTCCTTTAAAGGAAATCCTGGAAGAATCCCCTTAGATTTAAAATAATTGATTGTATCTTCAATAGGCTTATCAAATGCGAGCACAAACTCGTTAAAATAGCCATTGTTGCCTTGGGCCTTTACTCCAGGAATAGCACTTAGTTGTTGCCGTAGATATGCTGCACGCTGATAATTAGTGAGAGCTAGTTCCGCAACCCCTTTCTTGCCATACCAAAGAATGGCGACAAGGCTTGCAAGCGCTGCAAGCGCTTGATTCGTGCAGACATTGGAGGTAGCTTTTTCACGACGAATATGCTGCTCACGTGCCTGTAGCGTAAGTACATAGCCCCTCTTCCCTTCCGCATCTTTTGTTTCCCCTACAATCCTTCCAGGCAGTTGGCGCATGAATTCCTTCTTGCAGGCTAAGTAACCTGCATAAGGACCTCCAAAATTCAGAGGTAATCCAAAAGGCTGACAATCGCCTACAGCGATGTCTGCACCTACTTCTGCAGCAGAAGCAAAGAGTCCATAAGAGAGAGGATTTGCACAAAGGATTGTTATAACACCTTTTTCATGCGCTAGTGAAAACAACTTCTTGGCCTCTTCAACCAGTCCAAACACGTTAGGTGATTGAAGCAAAAAGAGAGCTGTATCCGCAATCAAGAGTTGATTAAAAGCGTCATGGTCGATGCTGTTATCTGAGGTGTAGGGCACTTCAACAATGTTATTGCCCGCATATTGCTGAATGACTTCTTTATAATGAGGATGAACGGACTTGGCCACTAAGATTTTATTGCGCGATTTGTTAATCCTAAGAGACATGAGAACAGCCTCGGCACAAGCAGAGGCGCCGTCGTATAGCGATGCATTGCTCACATCCATGCCGGTCAAGGCACAGATAGCTGTTTGGAATTCAAAAATCACCTGTAGCATACCTTGAGAGGCTTCAGGCTGATAGGGAGTATAAGAGGTCAAAAATTCAGATTTAGAACAGATTGCTGCTACAAGTGCTGGAACATGGTGTGCATAAGCCCCTGCACCCAAATAGCTGTCGAATTGATAATAACTATTTTGAGAGGCGATCGACTCCATTAAGCGCATTCCCTCTAATTCAGAGAGACCATCTTCTTCAGAACGCTTGGCTAATCGGATAGCTTCAGGTATAGCGGAGAATAGCTCTTCAATAGATGCCACGCCTATTGCTTTTAGCATCTCCTCTTGCTGTTCGGAGCTATTCGAAATAAAGTCCATAGAACCTTTTTATTTATTAAACGCAAAGTCGCAAAGACGCTAAGAAAAATTTTTATCTTTGCGTCTTTGCGACTTTGCGTTTAATTTTTATTTCTTATAATACTCTTTTTTATCTAAAAGCTTTTCTAATTCTTGCGGGGAGCTTACTTGTATCTTATAGATCCATCCCTCGCTTTCTGCAGAGCGATTAATTAATTCCGGTTGTTCTTTTAGCTTTTCATTCACTGCTGAAATTGTCCCCGAAACTGGACTATAGACATCCGCTGCCGCTTTTGTCGACTCTAAGACACACACAACATCGCCGGCCTTAACCTGTATTCCCTTTTGTGGAAGCTCGATGTAGACGATATCGCCCAGCTCTTTCTGAGCATAATCACTCACTCCTACTGTTGCAGCACTTCCCTGTTCTTCAATCCACTCATGTGTCTCTGTATACTTCATTTTTTCTCCTAAAGAAATGGCAGTTGCACGATGTGCGCACGGCAGGGTTTATCGCGTATATGAATGTTAATGATATCTCCTACAGCTAGCTCCGGGGTTACCATGACTATGCATATACTTTTTTTCAATGAAGGTGAAAAAGTCCCCGAAGTAACGACTCCGATCGGCTCTTCCCCTTTAAATACCTTGCACTCAGCACGCGCGATACCTGGATCTTCCAGCACTACACCATACTGATGTCTCTTCTTTTTTTCTAATTCGATTAAAGCCTCTTTGCCTAAAAATGTCTCTTTTTGCAGCTTTACCGCCCAGGCGGAAACGCTTTCCGTAGGAGCAATCGTATCGCTGAGTTCGTGTCCATAGAGAGCGTACCCTTTTTCGAGACGCAAGGTATCACGCGCTCCTAAACCTACGGGCTTTACCCCCTTGCTCATTAACCATTTCCAAAAGCGCTCGATCTCTTCAAAAGAAGCAAATAGTTCGATCCCCTTTTCTCCGGTATATCCTGTTCTGGAGAGAATTCCCTGTTTTAGCTTGAGACAACGCATCGATGGAATATCTTTTAATTCGGGAAAATATTCTTCTACAATTGAAAGTGATTGAGGTCCTTGAACGGCTAATATCCCTTCTTGCATATAACTAGGGGTCACTATTACCTTTTTAGCAAGGCTGCTGATATGCTGAAAAACTCTCTCACGGTTTGAAGCATTTGAAACTACAGAACAGCTCACAGGACTATGACGAAGCACAATCACATCATCAATACTTGTCCCATCTTTTCTGCACAAAACACTGTAGATGGCCTGCTGCTCTTTTTTGCCTGTAATGACGTTAGTTGTTAAGCGATCAATAAACTGCTCTGCCTCAGGCCCAGAAATCTCAATCCGTCCCATATGTGACACATCGAACACACCTACAGCTTCTCTAACGGCTTTATGCTCTTCAAGAATGCCTGTGTACTGCAAAGGCATCTCCCAGCCATGAAAGTCGACGATCTTAGCTCCTAGGGCTTTGTGAGCAGAATATAGAGCTGTTTTTGTCATACTAACTGCATTGTGCTCCAAAGTGAGGGCTGCTGCTCTATTTGAAATTCCTGCGTTACAGCACAAAAGTGTTGAGGCGGCCCAATCGTTCTATTGATGCGATAAGCAAATCCAATACGCTTAAAGTTATCTGGATCATAGCCTACTAAACAATGTGATGGAATCAAAAGTGTGATGGAATAAGATCCACTATGCAGCGAAGCTTTTACCTGTAGGTCATCTTTATTGCACCATTCATGCGCATCTTCGGTTCTAAAATGGGTTAGTTCGCCTACTTGGTAGCCATCTACCTCTTCAGGCAAGCAAAAAAAATGGTGACAAAACCGAGTATTAAATCCGCTGGTCTTTACATCGCGGGTATCAATAAACAATTCTATACTATCACCTCGAGTCACATCGGGATAGCTTGCTCTTTTAAAGGTTTCATGGACTAGGACATGTGTGGCAATACCCTCAGGGCTCCATCCTAGAAAGACTTCTGCAAATTCCGATTCGCCGCATAGATGAGAGAAGTTAGGCAAACGGTATTTATCATGGGCGAGCCGTTTGCCTAGTGACGTAAATGATTGAGAATCAACACGTTGTAAATCAAGACTCAATTGAAAAAAATTGATCGGCAATAGATTAAATTGCTGATCATCAGTCATCGTCTGTTACGCTCATCATCGCTGTTCCCTCTTGCGATATGTCCATAAAGTTCAAAGAAATCGCTTTTTTCTGAATCATCTCTTCAATCATGGATTCAGCTAATTTCTGCTGCGCTTCATTTGAAAGCAGCGCATGCGCCTCCATAACCTTTTCACGGACAACTGTCTCGTCTTTGCCAGGTCCTTTAGTGGTCACTTCAAAAAATGCCAAAGCACCGCTATTAGGTACTTCGACCTTAGACCAACTCTTCAATGGCAGAGCAAATGCCTCCACCAAATTGACAGTAGGATCTGTTGAAGAGCGCGATTCTTGGAATGGCTTGTCTTCCAAATTCCATTGATCTGTTAGCTTGGAACCCTTAGCAAGTTTTTTTAATGCATCCGGATCCTTTACTGCTTGATCGCGCAGCGTACGCACGTACTTATATAAGCGCAGCGAGGCAGCTCTATCTCCTGTCAAAGCGGCCGAACCCTTAGGCATCAGTCCTGCAGCGATAGCATCGTCGTTGATACTTTTTAGCAACGCTGCAAGGTAATCGTTAGAAATTTCAGTACGTACCTCTTCAAAAGGCTTCCAGCTGCCATCATGATTTTTGTAGAGGTCAGGGCTTTTATCACGAACTGTCGCATAGTATCCCTTGAGAGCAGCTTCTGATAAGGGTTCGAGTAGACCACGATTTTCGGCATCTTCAAAAGTTAGAATTTCTGGACCTTTCGGCTTTTCAAGCACATTGATCCGATAGAAGGTCTGATCATCAGCAGAAAACCTTTTTAAAGAAGCACCTGCAGCAATAGTATCGGCAGCTTCACTAAAATTCCCCTCTGTACTAAGCGGCGCATTATCCAGGTATTGAATAAGAGTTGCGTTATCTTTGAGACCTGCGAACGGAGTGGCACCTCCTCGATAACTGATTGCAATCGATTGTTTAACAGGCGTGGCTTTTTCCAGAGCATCTGTCAGCCAATCTGGGTGCGTATCGACAACTTGCTTGCGGCTAAATGAATCTACTTTGGTGCGTGTGCTATGATCTAGGCTGTCCAAAGTGGTGTGACGGTCATCTGCAGTATCGCTCTTCTTGACACCTAATTCAGGAAATTCCACTTTTAGTTTGTTCCAACCAGCGGTAGAGACCTCCCAATCCCACATTTGCTGAACAGTGACCCGCCCTTCAAGAGAGCGCTTATCTACAGTAGCGATTTCGACAAGGTAGTTCTTTTGGACAAGTTCAGGGTGAGTTTGGATGACCTGGTCAATAGCAAGGAAGGTGGTGGGTAAGGCAAGAGGGTCATTTCCTTTTTTTGTGACGCTTTTTAAGTACATTTCGAGATGGTGTAGTTTTCTTAAGTTATTGATTTGCAATGCTTTAGGCAAAGCGTACAACTCCCCTGAAACACTCTCACCAGCAAATTTGCCAAAGTTCTCAAATGCAAAGCGATCTACAAGAGCCAATCCACCCCCATTCTGATACATACGCCTAAACAGTAAAATCTGCTGCCATAGATGTGTCACTAGACTCTGGTCCATATTCATTTTCTGCAGCTGCTGCTTATAGTATTCTGTCTGGTTAGAAACGCCCAAATTAGGATTATCGCTATTTTGCTGATAGCTAATCGATGCGTTGCGCAATAGATCTGCTAAAGCCTCTTCACGTGAGACAGAATAGCCCATCTGCTTAGCTTGCATAGCGCTGTTAATAATAAACTCGGCCACTAAACGAGTAAAATGAGGTCCAAACCAGTCAATTAAGCTATGGTATCCAAAGATAGAAAGGTCGGAACGAAGCAGAGTTTCGTCTGCAGGCAACCAGCTGTACTGTTTTTGCTGGTACATGAGCACTTGTCTTAGCATGGATTCAGGAAATCTTTTCTCTGCTAAATAGAGGGCTACTCGCGCACGCAGCGCTTCAGGAGAGAGAGCATTATCCTGCATCTGTAGAGCTGTTAGCTGCGTATTAATTTCTGGTGCAAAGTAGTCCCAGATAGCTGCAGAACTCATAAACGGCGCTTTAGGATTTTTATAGCCTTCAAATTTCTTTTCACGTTCCAGCCGTGACTGAAGATCACTTCCCAATGTCGAAGCAAACTTCTCTGCCAAAACAGCAGCTATTCCGGTTTCTAATAGATCTTTTTTGATGACTCCATCATTTAGGAAATTCGCACCCCAAGCACCTCCCTGCAGCTGCTTATCCTCTATATCGGTAGTGAGAAACGCCACCATCTCCTCCACATCAGCTTTTGAGACCTCCGTCCCATCCACTGCCCTAAATGCTGTCGTCGTATTGCGAGGCATTGAAGTGACTACATTAAATGTTCCAAAGAACGAAAAGGAAATAACCACAAAGAAAGTGATGATTAAAAAGAAAGAGCGTTGATACTTGCGGAAGAACTCGAGCATGATAGAAGACTCCAATTTTGCTGACAACGATGCTAGCAAAAATAAAATTAAACGCAAAGGCGCAAAGCCGCAAAGAAAGCAAATAAATTAATTCTTTCTTTGCGGCTTTGCGCCTTTGCGTTTAATTTTTTATTCTTTGTAACTGCAAGTTGGGGTGATTTTTACGCCTCCTCGAGCAGAAAACTCGCCTTTAACAATCAAGATTTTAGGATGCAGTACTTGCCCAAGGTCTTGGCAAATCTGGTTGATTGCAAATTCTTGAAGGATTTTGACATTTGAAAACGAGGCCAGGTACTGCTTTAGGGAGACAATTTCGATCAGTTTATTTGTGGGAGTATAGGTAATCGTTAGCGTGGCAAAATCTGTTTTTCCTGTGTAGGGGCAGAGGCAGGTAAACTCATCACAGGAAATCGTTACCTCATAGTGGCTGTCAGGCCACTGATTTTCAATCATTTCAAGAAGCGCAGGTTTTGACATAGGACTCTTCCTTAAAAATAGCGTATAAGCACTGCATCAGATCTTCTTTAGGTTCTCCGCACTCTTCTAGCAGAGGAAACGACATGGAAGCCATGGTTGATGGCAGAGTCTCTGAATTTTTTAAAATTTTTTGTAATAGAGTAGGATTCACTAAGGTTAAGCATACCGTCCCCTGATGTAAAAATCCATACTTTGTTCTTCTCTGAGCTCCTCCTGCTACCTTTTTACCTTTGATGAGAAGGTCATACTGGATGGGATGTGCCATGCAGAACAGTGCATGAGAGGGATGCTTTGCGATTAAAGGTTGTGGAACTAGCTCAGGAATGATTTTTGAAAAACAGCGTTGGATTGCCTTAGACAACATGCTATGGATGTATGCGTAATTTGTAAGAGTACATAGAGAATAGTTAGGATGGCCTGCAGGAATAAGGACAGAATAGGCTAAATCTCCTAAATGGAGTGTGATGCCTCCACCTGTAGGACGGCGAGCCAAATCTATCGCATAGTCAGATAGAGAATCTTGATTCAGCAAATCAAAGGGCTTGATGAAGTAGCCATATGTAATAGAGGGCCGATGCCACTTATAAGTGTGCAGTATGGGTCTAGGAAATTCTGAAAGGCTCTTTAACAATTCCGCATCGGTCGCCATATTCTCTTCAGCAGACCGAACGCCGGTATCTATAAATTCCCATTGCATGCTTACCGAAAGATAATCGGGTGTTGCTTATCGTTCAAACGATCTCCATGACTATACCCTAATTGCTTCAAGGCATGCGTATGAGGATCGTTTGTCCTCAGGACATAGACACTGTTTTTTTGGCAATAGGCGACGAGATAATGCGATTTTAAAGTATGGAAAGGAACGGGATAATCAGAAGAGACAATTAATGCATTTCCGGGCTCTTCCAAATTAAAAATAATTCCTCCAATCACACCCTGAATACTGCCGATCTGTTCGAGGGTAGCATCAGCTTGATTCGTGGAAAGATACTCATCATACGCCAATCGAATCGGTTTGACATCGGTAAATTCGAAGAGCAGCTCGCCTAAAGCACGGCTAGTAATAATTTTTTTTATTTCAGTATTATTACGCCATATATCGCGTTTAGAAGTAGAATTTCTTTGTGCTTTTATGAGCTCTAACTGACTCAGATTGAGCAGACCTTCTATCTCGATATAATGGTTATGCTCAAAAAAGCTTTTTTGTTCTGGCGCGACAGCAAATTTCATTGTTCATTTTTGTTGAATTTAGGATATATTCTACCATAGAGATCAATATGATCAATGAAAATTTAAACGCAAAGGCGCAAAGTCGCAAAGAAGTATAATTTATTTTCTTTGCGCCTTTGCGCCTTTGCGTTTAAATATATACTAACGTTCGCAAATTAAATACAATGCACACTTTGCAAGATTTACAAGATAAAATTCCTCAAATTGAAGCTGCTTTGGGTTACTCCTTCCGCAACAAAGATCTACTTATCATGGCTTTTGTCCACCGTTCGTTTGTAAATGAAAACCGGGCAACTCTCTACCATAATGAACGTTTAGAGTTTTTGGGAGATTCTGTATTGGGAATGCTGATCGCTCAACTTTTATACGAACGCTATCCTGAAAAACCTGAAGGAGAGCTCTCTTCCCTACGTTCAAGACTGGTTGAAGGCAGCTCCTGCACAGCCTATGTCCATAAAATCGGTGTAGACCCATTTCTGCTTTTAGGCAAAGGAGAGCGCGGAAATGATGGCAGGGGCAGACAAACCATCCTCTCAGATCTATTTGAAGCAATTGTGGGCGCGATATACTTAGATGGCGGACTAGAAGCAACGCGCAACTTTATTGTCGATACTTTTCAAGAGGCCATTGAAGAACGTGTATCAGCCCCTCAAAGCAATTGGAAAGCGATACTACAAGACATTTGCCAAAGACAATTACATACAACCCCGGTCTACACACTGCTGCAGACAACTGGTCCAGAACATGACAAAATTTTTGAAGTTGCGGTCGAAGTTCAAGGAAAAATCTTAGGCAAAGGCTCTGGCGCTTCTAAAAAAGAGGCGCAACAAAATGCAGCCATGGATACTATAAAACATCATTTTAACATTCCGGAAGAGCCTATTCCATGATAGCTAAAGCGCGCAACGTTTGGGCCTGTGCAGAATGTGGCCATCAGTCCCCCCGTTGGCTCGGTCAGTGTCCACAATGTAGCCAGTGGAACTCTCTTCACGAAGAGGTTGTGTTACCCTCTCTACCGCGCAAATTCAAGGCCGAAACAACCGCTAAAAGCACACCTGTTAAACTGAATGAAATATCCAATAATCCCCTTCCAAGGCACAGCACAAACATTATTGAAATCAACCGTCTATTGGGTGGCGGGCTTGTTCCTGGGGCTTTGACATTAGTCGGTGGTGATCCCGGCATTGGAAAGTCCACACTGATGCTGCAGCTATCTGCTGCCATGGCAAAGCAAGGGCTTCTTGTCCTCTATGTCTGCGGAGAGGAATCGATCGAACAAACCTCTCTTAGAGCGCGACGCCTTGGCATTGATAGCGATAATCTTTACCTTTTGAACGAAACCGAATTCAATGCCATCAAAGCTCATGTCGATACACTCTCACCCGCTATTTTAGTGATCGACTC
This sequence comes from Chlamydiota bacterium, assembly GCA_013287645.1. GTDB lineage: Bacteria > Chlamydiota > Chlamydiia > Chlamydiales > JABDDJ01 > JABDDJ01. The sequence continues at coordinate 33,066 of JABDDJ010000001.1, forward strand.
TATTCAGATCGTCTACAAAGCTGAATTAGCCTCTGCACCAGGTTCCGTGGCCCAAGTAAGAGAGACGGCTGCCGAATTCATGCATCTCTCCAAAGGGCGGAATATATCCACATTTTTAATCGGCCATGTCACAAAAACGGGTGAAATCGCCGGGCCGCGAGTTCTGGAACATCTTGTAGACACAGTTCTCTATTTTGAGGGAGATCGTCAACATAACTACAGACTCGTTAGAGCGGTTAAAAATCGTTTTGGACCCACAGATGATGTCGCAGTTTTCCAAATGACTGACAAAGGTCTCTGCGAGGTGCATAACCCTTCTCAACTATTCCTTGAAGAACGTTCTAAGGGCCTAATAGGCTCTACAGTAATTCCGGCTTTAGAAGGATCCAGAGCATTACTGATAGAGGCCCAAGCGCTAGTGACCGAAACCGCCTTCAGCACCCCTTCACGCCGTAGCACAGGCCTTGACCAAAACCGTCTTGCTCTACTGCTCGCTGTCCTTGAAAAACGTCTCCGTTTTCAAATGTTTCGCTGCGATGTCTTTGTCTCCATCGCTGGAGGGCTCAAAATTCAAGAACCTGGAATCGATTTAGGCATATTGGCCTCTATTGCTTCATCATTGAGTAACAAGCCTATCAACCCGGATACAGCGATTATTGGCGAAGTTGGTCTAGGAGGCGAAATCCGTTCGGTTCCGCGCATTGAGAGTCGCTTAAAGGAGTGCATCCAGATGGGATTTAAAAAAATTATTTTACCAAAACGCAACCTCAAAGGCCTCTCCAAAGAGTTACAGTCCGAAATCCAATGTTTTGGCGTAGAGCTAGCCGAGGAAGCTGTGCATGCCGTCCTCAATTAACATAAACATCAAGACAGGCGCGCGCAGTTCACCTCTGTCTAAAGCACAGCTCGCCGAAGTGCAAGCAGAACTGGCTCCTTTTCATCCTAACGTCATTTTAGAAGCTCTTTTTTTAGATACTGTCGGTGATAGAGACCTAAAGACCTCTTTGCGCACCCTCGATAAGACCGACTTCTTTACTCGCGATATCGACCAAGCCCTATTAGAAGGAAAATGCCACATCGCGATCCATTCGGCCAAAGATCTTCCCGATCCCCTCCCCCAAGGCATAGAACTCATCGCCTTAACTCAAGGAGTCGATAGCAGCGATAGCCTAGTTTTTAACTCTCTGCCAGTTGGCGCAGTTATTGGTACTAGCTCCGCCCGTAGAGAAGAAGAAGTAAAAAAGCTGCGCGAAGATTTTCGTTTTATTGATATCAGAGGCAACATCCAGCAGCGACTCGCACTGCTCGAGCAAGGAAACGTCGATGGAGTTGTCATCGCGGAAGCAGCTCTAATTAGGCTAGGATTGACCCGTCTCAATCGAATTCACTTGCAAGGACCTACGGCACCCCTACAAGGAAAACTCGCGATTGTGGCTAGGGAAAATGATGCCCAGATGGTCTCGCTATTTAGCTGTCTCGATTCTCGCGAAATCGACCTACATGTAGGGCTCACTCCTCCTAAAAAAGAGATTGAACGAAAGGCCATCCACTGCCCCTTTATCGAGACTCTACCAAGATCTTTTGATACCCCAAATCTCCTTGAAATTAAAAATAAATTTAATCAGTTTACACACCTGATCTTCACCAGTAAACAAGCCGTCCACTACTGCATGGAATTCATCGACTCAGCTCAAAAATTAGAGGGAAGACAGATCATTTCCGTCGGAAAAGCCACTCAAAAAACTTTAGAAAGCTATGGATTAAAATCCCTAGTCACAGAGGAAGAGACCGCCGAAGGTGTTTGCGCACTGCTTGATACATTAATGACGAAGGACAGTCATTTCCTCTGGTTACACTCCGCGCAAGCCAGATCGGTCATTTCAGACTATTTTTCGAATAAAAATGTGAGTTTTACCCATTGCGCTCTCTACGACACACTCCCTAAAAGACCAACAACCTTGCCTAATTTAGACAAAGTCAACCGCGTCTGTTTTACCAGTCCCTCCTGCATCGACGCCTTCTTAGAATTTTACAATGAAATTCCCCCACTTAAATACTCATTTATTGGACCTGTTACACAAAATCATTGGGAAGAAAAGAGCTCGCTCAATTTGCTTGAACAATTCACTGCTATAAGACAAAATCAGGAAAACAGGAGATACCCCTATGGCACAGCTAATGGAAAAAAAATTTGAACTACCAGCGCTACCCTATGAATTTGGCGACCTCGAGCCCACCATCAGCGCAGAAATCATGATGCTACATTACACAAAGCATCACAACGCCTACGTTACTAACTTAAATAAGGCCCTTGAACAATATGCCGAAGCCGAAATGAGAAACGATCTGCCCGCTATGATCGCTCTCGAACCCGCTATTCGATTCAATGGCGGCGGCCACATCAACCACTCCATCTTCTGGACAAACCTAGCTCCTGTCAGCAAAGGTGGCGGTACTCCCCCCAAAGGTCCACTAGCTGATGCAATTAATACCCATTTTGGATCGCTACAGCGCTTTATCGACGAAATGAATGCTAAAACAGGAGCAATCCAAGGGTCAGGATGGGGATGGCTTGGCTTAGACAAAGCTTCAAAAGCTCTGCGTCTCACAACATGCTCTAATCAAGATCCTCTTAGTACTCAAGGACTTATTCCCCTCCTTGGAATCGATGTCTGGGAACACGCCTACTACCTACAGTATAAAAATGTTCGTCCCGACTACTTAAAAGCTATTTGGAACGTTATTAACTGGCAAAATGTCTCAGAACGCTATTCGCAAGCATTAAGTTAATTAACTCTTTTTTATCTTAGCCATTTATTGAAACTAATCAATAAATGGCTTTTTTTATTAAAATTAATTGTTTATTTTTACAATTAATCGCATAATAAAATTATAAGATAAAAGAGAGTTTATTATGAGTAGTGTAAACTTAAGAGTTCCAGGTACTGCTCCTCCTCTTCCTAATATCGGAGGGGATATTAACCGACTTTCAGGAAAAAATAAAGCACAGCAGGAAGGAGCACAACATACAAATGATGTTGCAACGCAAAATTCTAAAGTACTCAGTGCTTCTACGCAACCTTCATCTCATACTTTCCAAAACTTGGGCACATTTCAAGAGATGCAACAAAATTTTGCTAATCAATCGGCTTTACTTGAACAGTTCACAAATCCTCCTGATTTTAATGCATCTAATTATACAGAAGAAGATGAACTTCAAGACTTTGACGAAAATCCTGAGCCTCAAACTCCAACTTCTACTTCTTCTTCAAGTTCTCCCCCTTCCAGTTCTTCGTCTTCGTCTACTCACGAAACCAGTCAGACGACTCTTCCTCCGATACCTCCGGGAAGACACCTTCCTCGATCACTAAGTGTTTCATCTTCTTCCAGTTCTTCTTCGTCTACGTCTACTCATGATACCAGTCATACTACTCCTCCTATTGAACCTCAGCATCAGCAAATAAACCCACCCCCAACGGCAAGTAATGTACATAGCGTTGATCATGATGAGCTTACAGATCCACCTGAAGAATTAGCACAGCAGACAGGAAAAAACTTTCTTCAAAGACTATGTAGTGGAGAATCCATAGAAAAACTAAAAGATGCATTTGGTTGGTTTTTGTCTTGTAGAGTTGTTAAATGTGTTGGTTTGGTAACTCTAGGAATAGCAATAATCGGAGTGTCGCTTCTTGCTGGTACAGCAATAATTGGAGCTGGAGTAGCAGTAACCATCAAGACTCTAGGTTTTGGACTTATTCCTGGAGCTCTGATTGCAACAGCAGGAGCAGGCATTATGGCTACAGGAGTACTTTTTGGTCTTAGCGTAGGAATCAAAGGACTTGCAGAAATTATTCCTGGCTTAGACGGTAGTGTGTTTGATAATAGAAAAAAACAAAAACCAGGACAGTTACCTCAAGGAACACCACCACAAAACTTGACACCTCCACAAGGTCAATCGCCAAATCCATCACAAAATCCACCAGGAGCTACTCCTTCTCCAAATCCATCAGGAGCTACTTCATCACAAAGTTCTTCTTCAACAAGCACTCCACCACCTCAATCCACCCTTGCTAAAAAACAAAATGATAGTACTTTACGAGAAAAACAGGAAGAAGGAGAACAATTGCAACCTCCTTCACAAACTACTTCATCATTTAAACCACTTCCCCCTATACCATCTCCTTTACCACCTCCTCCACAAACTATCTCATCATTTAAACCACTTCCACTTCCACCTCAAAGTGATGTCACACCAAGTATATCTTCTTCATCAAGCAGTCCACCGCCATCTCCCACCACTGATCAGACTTCAACTAATTCAAATGTTGAGAGTCAAAAGGAAAAAAAACGAGCTCGTCGTACTCATGGTGCTGTTGGCGATCAACGACATAAAAAAACCCTTCAATCCTCTACTACATCAAATTCTTCTACCTCATCGTCTTCCTCTTCAAGCTCAAGTTCAGCTTCAGAAAAAACTTAATCCAACTTGACTTCATAGATAAAAAAGCATTAATGTATGCGCCATTCAGTGATATCGCAAATGGAAGAGATTGGAAATGGGTCTAAAATTAATCAAAACTGCAATTCCTGATGTCGTACTTTTTGAGCATCGAATATTTGGCGACGAGCGGGGATTTTTTTACGAAAGTTTTAATGCTAAAGAATTTGAGGAAGCGACGGGAGTTACAGATTCTTTTGTTCAAGACAATCATTCCCGCTCTGCAAAAAATGTTTTGCGCGGTTTGCATTATCAGGTCGAAAATACCCAAGGTAAATTGGTCCGTGTCACTTTAGGTTCAGTATTCGATGTGGCTGTTGACCTGCGTCCTGGCTCTGCTACCTATGGTCAGTGGGTTAGCATGATTTTGGATGATAAGTCGCGTCATAGCGCTTGGATTCCTAAGGGATTTGCTCACGGCTTTTTAGTCTTAAGCGATAGGGCGGAATTTCTCTATAAAACTACCGACTACTATAATCCTAAGGCAGAGAGGACTCTGCGCTGGGATGATTCTTCGTTAAACATTCCCTGGCCTGTTGAAGGGGCTCCTTCCCTCTCCGCTAAGGATCAAATTGGTCATTCTTTACAAGAAGTGGAGGCATTTCGGTGAAACGGATTCTGCTTACAGGAAAGAATGGTCAGGTGGGCTGGGAGTTGCAGCGGGCTCTTTCTGTACTGGGTGAAGTCATTGCTTTCGATAGTAAAGCGTTGAATCTAGCTGAACCCTCAGCCATCCGTTCTCTAGTACAGGCGAGTCGTCCACACATTATTGTGAATGCAGCAGCCTATACAGCTGTGGACAAGGCAGAAAGTGAACCTGAAGTTGTAGACGCTGTCAATGGTAAGGGGCCTGAAATTTTAGCCGAGGAGGCACGCCGGAGCGGTGCCACATTAGTCCATTTTTCTACTGACTATGTCTTTGATGGAAAAAGCTCTACGCCCTATCTAGAAACCTCTCCTACTGCGCCTTTAAGTGCCTATGGAAAAAGTAAGTTACATGGCGAGCAAGCTATTATCGATTCGCAATGCAAACACTTGATTTTCCGTACTAGCTGGGTCTATGCGAATCGGGGCAAAAATTTTATGCTGACTATGCTTAACCTGGCTCGCTCAAAACCGCTACTTTCGATTGTGAATGACCAGCGGGGTGCGCCTACCTGGGCGCGATCGATTGCTGAGGGTGCCGCTCAGGTACTATCTCGCACACTCAATAGCCATCAAGAAGAATCTTGGGGAATCTACAATTTAACGTGTTCAGATCAAACGACCTGGTTTGGATTTGCTAGCGCTATCTTCGAGCTTTACCGTAACTTGGATCCGAATTTTACTATTCCAGAACTGAAAGCGATCACCACAAAAGAATATCCTACACCGGCTCAAAGACCACTCTATAGCGTTTTGGATAACCGCAAAGTGCAAAATGCTTTCCATGTGAATCTTCCTCACTGGAAACGTGCTTTAGAACTCTGTCTACAAGAGAGGTTTACCTCATGAAAGGGATTATTCTAGCTGGAGGAAGCGGCACAAGGCTTCACCCATTAACGATTAGTGTCTCAAAGCAGCTTTTACCTGTCTACAACAAGCCGATGATCTATTATCCTCTCTCTACATTGATGTTGGCAGGAATCAAAGATATTCTAATTATTACGACTCCTCATGATAGCGACGCATTCCAAAAGTTGCTAGGAAATGGCTCACAGCTGGGCATGAAGTTTACTTATGCTGTTCAGCCTCAACCAAACGGTCTCGCCGAGGCTTTCATTATCGGCAGCGACTTTATCGGAAATGACACTGTCTGCATGATTTTGGGGGATAATATCTTCTACGGAAATCAGTTAGCTCCTTTTGTGAAAGAGGCGGCTGCACGCAAAACGGGTGCTACTATATTCGGTTATGAGGTGAAAAATCCTCAAAGATATGGTGTCATCGAGGTGGATGATCATGGCAAGCCTGTTGATATTGTGGAGAAGCCTGCTCAACCTAAATCAAAGATTGCTGTAACGGGGCTTTATTTTTACGATAACTCTGTGATTGAAATTGCACGGAATTTAAAGCCTTCTGGCCGTGGGGAGTTGGAGATTACCGATGTTAATCGCGAGTATCTAAAGCGTAAGCAGCTTCATTTAGCGATGATGGGGCGCGGCTTTGCTTGGTTAGATGCAGGAACCTATGCAAGCTTGGTACAGGCCAGTCAGTTTGTCGAAGTGCTGGAAGAACGTGAGGGAAGCTATATTGCTGCTATTGAGGAAATTGCCTTCTTACAGAATTTTATCGATCTAAAACAGCTGCAGACACTGGGAAAAAATTTGGGTAAGAGTCCTTATGGTCAATACCTTTTGGAAGTCGCAGAGCGCAGTCAACAACACTCTTTGAGAGATATCTACTCCTATGCAGGCTGAGAGAACTGTCAAAAATATTCTTGTCACTGGCGGTGCGGGATTTATCGGCTCAGCCTTCATCCGCTATCTGCTGCAGCGGGTACCCGACTTTAAGGGTAAGTGTGTTAACTATGATGCTCTGACCTATGCGGGAAACTTGGAGAACCTAGCTCAAGTGGCTCAAGATCCGCGCTATGCCTTTGTGAAGGGTGATATCTGCGATCAAGTAAAGGTCGAAGAGACGTGCAAACAGTACGCCATCGATACAATTATTCATTTAGCTGCTGAAAGCCATGTTGACCGCAGTATTCACGGTCCGTTAGTTTTCCTAGAAACGAATATTTTAGGCACTTACCATCTGTTAGAGGTTGTGAAAAGGCACCCTACTATTCATTTTCATCATGTCTCGACAGATGAAGTTTACGGATGCCTGGGTGAAACGGGCCTTTTTACCGAAGAGACTGCCTATAGTCCCAATTCTCCTTACTCTGCTTCTAAGGCATCTTCAGACCATCTTGTGCGCGCTTATGGAAAGACTTATGATATTTCGACCACGATTTCCAATTGCAGCAATAACTACGGCCCCTATCACTTTCCCGAAAAATTAATTCCTTTGATGATTTTGAACTGCCTTCAGCGTAAACCTCTACCCGTTTACGGAGAGGGCAAAAATGTGCGCGACTGGCTCTTTGTGGATGATCATGCAGCGGCGCTCTGGTTGCTTCTTCAAAAAGGGCGCAAGGGTGAAACTTATAATATCGGAGGAGAGGCGGAACGGCGCAATATCGATATTGTTAAAACAATTGTTAAACTCGTTGCAGAGGCTACTTCGACTTCAGAAACTGAACTGACTCAACTCATCACTTTTGTCCCCGATCGACCAGGCCATGATTTCCGTTATGCTATAGATTGCTCAAAGATTAAGCAGGAACTGGGATGGCATCCTCAACATACTTTTGAAGAGGGTTTACGCGACACTGTAAAATGGTACATAGATAACCAGCCCTGGTGTTCACATGTGCAATCTGGCAGCTACCGTCAATGGATCGAGACAAATTATGCAAATCGTTAGCGCTCCGGCTCCTAGCTTAATAGCCTACTGTAAAGAGCTTTTTGCGTATCGACAGGTGCTGCGCTTTTTTATTTGGCGTGACATTGCGGTGCGCTATAAGCAGACCTTTTTGGGTTTTGCCTGGGTGGTGATTAAACCGCTTTTGACAATGCTCCTGTTTAGCTTTGTCTTTGGGTTTATCGCTCGCTTTCCTTCGGAAAATGTAAGCTATCCTCTGTTTGTATTGGCAGGTATGCTGCCCTGGCAGTACTTTGCTAACTGCTCGATGGATAGTTGTGTGGCGCTTCTGAATAATAGCTCTCTGATCACAAAGGCCTACTTTCCGCGCCTGATACTTCCGATCAGCACCATTACTGCTCAATCGCTTGACTTGGCCGTCAATACCTTTCTCTTTGTGCTTCTGGTGCCCTTATTGGGTAATTGGCCTCCTTTGGAAAATTTATTGTTTATTCCTTTTATCGCTGTGTGGACCTATCTACTCTGCTTAGGAATGGGAATTTGGCTGGCGGCTGTCACAACCCGTTACCGCGATATCAAATTTTTGGTTACCTTTTTGGTTCAGTTTGGAATGTTTCTCTCCCCCATTGGCTACGGGACCTTCCTTATTCCGGGCAAGTGGGTATATATCTACATGCTAAACCCTCTTGTAGGGCTGATCGATGCTTACCGCTGGGTATTTTTGGGGATTTCTCACCCTTATCTGATCTGGACTGTCTCCTATTCCATCGCGGCAACTCTACTGCTTTGCTTGTGGGGAATACTGTCGTTTAAAAAGACTGAAAATCAACTGATTGACCTGTTGTGATAGCATGAAACCATTAATTGAAGTTGAAAACCTCTCTAAAAAGTTTTTGATATCACATTTGACTAAACGCACGAATACTCTTAAAGAAGCTTTTTCAGAAAAAGTCAAAAGCTGGGTAGGTCTCTCTGCAAACAAAAAATCTATAGAAGAGTTTTGGGCTTTAAAAGAAATTTCTTTCTCGGTGTTTCCTGGAGACCGCATAGGCATTATCGGCCACAATGGTGCAGGTAAGTCTACCCTTTTGAAAATTATTTCGCGCATACTGCCGCCATCCGCCGGATCTATACGCCTCCAAGGCCGTGTGGCATCTCTACTGGAAGTGGGAACGGGCTTCCATCCCGACCTTAGCGGTAAAGAAAATATTTACTTGAATGGAACTATCCTTGGAATGACCGAAAGGGAAATTAATCAGCGATTCGATGAAATTGTCTCGTTTGCCGGAGTGGAAAAATTTCTTGATACCCCTGTCAAAAAATACTCCAGCGGCATGTTTGCCCGCCTAGGTTTCTCTATTGCTGCCCACCTCGATCCCGACATCTTTATTGTGGATGAAGTCCTCTCTGTGGGCGATATCCAATTCCAAGAAAAATGTTTAAAAAAACTCGACAAACTGAGTGCAGAGGGGCGCACCATCCTCTTTGTCAGCCATAATATTGGGGCTGTTCTCTCCCTATGCAATAAAGGCCTCTACCTTAAAGAGGGCAGAATCGCAGCTCAAGGTCCTATCGACGAGTGCGTCAACACCTACATGCAGCAGGTGCGCAATCCTCAAATGGAATGGAAGGGAGAATGTGGTGATTCCTCTATTATTATGCGCCGCTTTGCGGTTGAGTCGAAAGACCGTCGAGAATACGTCCGTCAAGGTGAATCTTTGACAATCTGCTTCGAATTTGATGTCCTTCAGCATTCGCCAGGGTTAATCCTGGGATTTGATATCCGCAACCAGCACAACCATACTCTAGCTAGTGCACGCAGTACCGACCATCCTACACTTTATCAAAAGCTGGAAAATTGCGGAAAACACAGCCTTCAATTTACTCTAGACACTACTCACCTACGCTACGGAGAATATGACCTTTCTGCCTTTTGCGTCATTCACAACGACCGTATAATTGCTCTAGATCCTGTCACCATTCATCTTTCTGTCTATCCATCCGCCGAAGATCTGCGCTTCCTTCATCCTCATCGCTGTGAAGGCATCTTTTTAGGAAACCAATGGGAGTTATCGCATGGCTAAAGTACTTCTATTCTGCGTCGATAAAGTAGGTCAATCGATGGCCGGTCCAGCTATTCGTTATTGGGAAATGGCTAAGGCTCTCGCCTCTAAACACGATGTCACTCTTTTGACCTTAAATAAGGCCGACATTGTGCCAGAAAATTTTAAGTTGATCCATTCTGAAGAGGTGCGCATAAGCACTCTTATCGAGCAATCCGATGTCCTCATTGCGCAGACATTCACACCTCTTCTCGCATGGAATGCTAAACGTGCAGGGACTCGTCTAATTCTCGACGCCTACGACCCGATGCCGCTCGAAAATTTGGAAATCTTTCGCCACAAACCTATCTCAGAACGCAATGCCAAACATACCCACATCTGCAATCAATTCACCTTCGACTTCAAGGTCGCCGATGCGATCATTTGCGCCAACCAGCGCCAACGCGACCTCTGGATGGGCCTCCTGCTAAGTCTCGGAAAGATCTCTCCCGAGCTCTACGATACTACTCCCTCTCTAGATAACATTTTGGGAGTTGTACCATTCGGCTTAAGCGCAACTCCACCTATTAAAACAGGCCCAGGCCTACGTGAACGCTTTGGAATTCCCCCTACAGCTAAAGTTTTGCTCTGGGGCGGCGGCATCTGGAACTGGTTTGACCCTCTCACACTGCTGCATGCAATGGCACATATCAATAAAACCCGCCAAGATATTCATTTAGTGTTTATGGGCATCAAACACCCAAACGAAGCCATCCCTGAAATGGAGATGTGCCGCGAAACAATAGCTTTAGCTAAAAAACTCGATTTATTGGACAAAACCGTCCACATTAATTTTGGATGGGTCCCTTATGCAGATCGACAAAATTTCTTGCTAGATGCTGACATAGGTGTATCAACCCATTTTGATAATCTAGAGACTCAGTACAGCTTTCGCACACGCATGCTCGACTACCTTTGGGCTGGCCTCCCTATCATCGCCACTCAAGGCGACTGCTTTGGCGATCTCGTCGCATCCCAAAACTTAGGGATTGCAGTGACTTATAAAGATAGCCTCAAACTCGCCTCAGCAATCACAACCCTTTGCGACCAGCCTCATTTGATGCTAGAGATGCGGCGCAATCTTTCAGCACTACGCCCCCAATTCGAATGGTCTCAGGTAACCGCTCCGCTAGACTCTATCATCCAACAACTGGCTAAACAGCGCCCAGAACCCTCTTGGAAATTGGCAAGCCAATTTGCAAGTCAAATCTGGAAAACGTATGGGCCCAAACGGCTCGCACAATATGCCTTAAAACGGCTTAAACGCATAGCCTTTAGTAATAGTTAAATATATGACAAGCCAAATCACTCAAACATCAGAGTCACTAAAAAATAATTCCGATTTTTTAAATAGACTCACCTGTTTTCAGGCCCTTTTCCGAGGCAGAAAAGTAAGAAAACAGATCGCTATTCCCTCTCAAATTCATCATAATAATGATCTTGCAACTTTCATATACAAAGAAGTTAACGCGATCATCCGCAAGAATAACCCATGCTCAGGTAAAAAATTAGTTGGACCAGAAGACTTTAAGATTTGGATAGAACGCTCAGACGAAAGAAAAGTTGTAGACGTTTTATATTATGTGACGTGGAAGAATTACCTACTAGGAAAAGGCTGTTACAAAAATATCTTCCAAGCCAAGACAATGGCAATTCCTATCCAGATTTTTTATAAAAATCCACAAGAATTGAATCGTCAAAATTTTACTTTAATAAGAGCATCTGAAACAAATAATGAAAATGACAACAAACGTATTCGAAAAGGATATGCTTTTCAAAAATACTTTATTGATAAATATCCAGGAATTCATATTGCTGAAGTCCCTGTAGAAGGACCTGATTCTACAGATCCAGCCTTTAGCTTACCTGAATGGAAACAGCGACGTTATGTCTGTTTTTGGATCGCAGTAGAGGAACTAAACTTATCTTTAAAAACCTATTTAAAAGCTCTTGGCGACATATTCGAAGTTCTCGAAATTCTTCATGCGGAGGGAGTTGTTCATCGAGATATCAAATGCCAAAATATTCTATTAAAACCTGAGGATGGTAGCGGCTGGCTCAATGACTTCGATGTAACTTCTGAGGTGGGTCATGAATCGTTTCTCACTCTCAATGAGTGTTTGGATCCTCTCGGACAAGAAGATTGGATAACAAAATCGAGCGACATCTATGGTCTTATGGTTTGCATTCTTGAAGTATTAACGAAATCTCTTCATAGCGTAAAGATAAGTAATATGTGCAGGGAAGGTCAAACAAGTCCTAACTTATACAATATGTTCCAACAAAAGGCCCTTAAGTATTTTCCAGGTCATAGTACAATCATCACAAAACTTTTAGATTTTGCTTTTGAAATTTTTACAAAAGCGATTGAACTTGAAGAAGATTGGCAACGTAACACAACAGCTCAGACAATATTCACTAAAGGGACCCTCAAACAAAAAGAAGATGCCTGGGAAGTAATTGTTGTAAAAAGTAAAATTTTCCCTTCTATCACTGAGGTTAAAGAACGCTTTGAAAAGATTATACAACAATTATGATTGATATCCTACTCGCTACCTACAATGGTGAAAAGTATCTGCCTGAACAGCTGCAATCGATTGAAAGGCAGAGTTATCCTAACTGGAGATTAATAGCTCGTGACGACTGCTCTAAAGACACGACTTCTCTTATTTTGCAAGATTTCGCTAAACGTCATCCAAACAAAGTTTTACTACTTCCTACGACTCAAAATTTAGGTGTTGTTGGCAACTTTTCTGCTGCAATGGAAGCCTCTACAGCGCCCTATGCAGCCTTATGCGACCAAGATGACGTTTGGGATTGTGATAAGCTCTCTATTATGCTCACAGCTATCCAAGAGCTAGAAAAACAGCACTCTGCAGAGACTCCGCTGCTTGTCCACAGCGATTTACGCCTCGTAACTAGTGATCTAAAGCCCATTGCTTCCTCATTTTGGAGATATACACACCTCTATCCGCAGGAGACAACCACCCTCAATCGGTTATTAGCTCAAAATGTAGTAACTGGATGTGCATTACTCTGCAATCGTGCTCTGCTGCAATTTGCTACACCATTGCCCCGCGAAACCCTTATGCATGATTGGTGGCTAGCCTTGACAGCGAGTGCCCTAGGAAAGATCGGGGTGATTGACAGACAAACTTTAAACTACCGGCAGCATGGAAAAAACACTTTGGGAGCAATTAAGTTTTGTTCCCCGACCCATATTCGATTAGCTTTAAAGAGAATTTTTGATCTTTCCTCTAAGAAAAATTTACAAGCCAAGGTATTTTTGGATCGATTTTCAAAGCAACTTTCTTTAGACTCTCGCGCAACACTGCAGACCTATCTCGCACTGAAGCAAATGCCTGCTTGGAAAAGCCGATGGGTTGCTTGGAGCAACGGGTTTCATAAACAGGGGTTTTTGCGTCAATTATGCGCCTTTTTTCTCCTCAAACAGCCGTAATGTAAGGGACGGATATACTGATACTATAAACGTCCCTTAATTGAAATATGTTGATATTAAGGGACGGATATGTTAATTTTATTTCTGTCCCTTATTGGAGAATAACATGACGATTATTGGCCGAGAACACGAACAGAAGCAACTTAAAAAATTTCTAAAATCTAATAAAGCAGAATTTGCTGCTATTTATGGGAGAAGAAGAGTAGGTAAAACATTTCTGATTAGAAAGTTTTTTGAAGAAAAACCATGCATATTTTTTCGGTCTTCTGGCATTCATAATGGAGCTCTAAAAAGCCAGTTAGACAAATTTAAAAAAGAAATAGAAAACACATTTTATAAAAATCGTAAAGGAGCTAGATTATCAACATTTTCAAATTGGCATCATGCATTTGAAGCATTAACAGATGGAATTGAGCTATTCGCAGGAAAACAAAAAGTTATTATATTTTTAGATGAAATCCCATGGATGGCTACTCCAAAATCAGGTTTGTTAGAAGCACTTGATTACTATTGGAATCGACATTGGTCAGAAGACCCAAGAATAAAACTTATTATCTGTGGATCAGCAGCCTCATGGATTATTGACAATGTATTACATAATACAGGCGGCTTACACAACCGAGTAACTTTAAGATTACCTCTCGAGCCTTTTACATTGTCTGAAACAAAAGCTTATTTGAATTATAAAAATGTTCACTATACCAATGAACAAATACTAACCCTATATATGTGTCTTGGAGGAATTCCTTTTTATCTTGATTGTATTGAAAAAGGATTATCAGCAATTCAAAATATTAATAATATTTGTTTCCTTAGAAAAGGAACCCTATACGATGAATTTAGTTTATTATTTGCATCTTTGTTTAAAACACATGGTATACATGAAGAAATCATTGTATTTATAGCAAGTAAAAGAGAAGGAGTAAGTAGAAGTGAGATTGAATCCAATTTTATATTTAAAGGTGGCCGATTAACAGAAAGATTAAAAGAATTAGAAGAAGCCGGCTTTATCATTGCGTTTACTCCTTGGAAAAGAGAAAGAGGAATTTATTATAAAATTATCGATGAATATACTTTATTTTATTTAACCTGGATTGCTCCACGATCAGCAAACCGTCTTTCGAAAAATATTGACGATCGATATTGGGAAATATTGTCAAGCAAACCATCATGGAGAGCATGGTCTGGATATGCTTTTGAATCAATTTGTTTTAAACATGTAAATCAGATTAGAAAAGCTCTTCATATTCCTGATGGATCGGACGTTTCTTCTTGGAGGCATATACCTGAAAAAGACGAAGAGGAACCTGGAGTTCAAATCGACCTTATTTTTGATAGACCTGATGGAATAGTTAATCTTTGTGAGATTAAATATTGTCTTTCGCCATTTATCATTGATAAAAAATATGCATCACTTTTGCTTCTTCGTGAGAAAACATACTGTAAAGTCACAAAAACAAATAAACAGATATTTCATTCAATGATTGTGTCTGGAGGATTAAAGAAAACAATGTACAGTGAAGAAATTATTTCATCGTATGCAGTGCTAAGTGATTTTTTTAAATAAATCTTGTTTAGGACACTTTTTTGCGATTTTTACCAGCGAGATTCCAACCCAGGATCATGAATATTTTAATGCGAGTTAAGGAATTTCAGAAAGCTATTGAAGAAATTTCTTCGATTTCTCATATTCTCTCACTGAACCCACTGGCTCAGTGGTGGATTTGTGCATTAAACTTTCCGTAACTTACTTAATCTTTTCTTAACAATTGATAGATATAATTACACTACTTATAATTAAAAAATTATCTTATGAAAATTGCATCTGCTAAAACACTTATTAATTTAATCCCAAAAAAACAAACGATTAATGATGCAACATTTGATCTATTTATTCCTACTTATATAGGAAATAACGCGATAAAAAAGAGTACTATTCGCGGTACTGTTGTTAACTTTTTTAGAGGTTTAGAGACCGAAGATGCTCTACGCAAAAGAGTTAAAAGCATTTTTGCCGAGGCAATAAACACTCTCTACGAAGATAAAGAGAACCATCTTAAGGGAATTGATGGAACCGTCGTCCGAAATCTCACGGCTCTCCTTCGCAAAGAAAAATATATCAACAGAGAAATAGAGTACCCCGAAGATGTCACTCCTCCAGAGCCACCCACTCAGCCTGAGTTCGATCAACTCAAGACAATGTCTAGTGAAAAGACAGCTAAAGCTCGGGAGGCTACTCTTAAAAATTCTATTTTACGTTCTAATGTCGAAGATTATGACATTTCACCCTCTCTTCTTGAAGATCTATTTAAAGGAGAGTTAACCGATCTATCCTTAAAATATCTGTCTCACTTCCTTTATAACCCTCAAAATCCGGAAGAGTTTGCCTTACGCTATATCTTTATTGACGCAGCTCGCGCTAAAGCTGAGGAGCGAAGAGAGGCTTTTGGAAAAGGAACTGCATTAAATACTCTTGCTGAACAATGTAAAACTCTTGCAGAAAGTGATCTGAAAAATCCTGGCGATCGCTGGATGCTTTGTGGAGGCTATGGTCAACATATTGGCTCCATTGAAAGCCTCTTTAAATTCTTAAGGATATTCCCCGAAGATGTTAGAAATTCTCTCCCAGCTCCTTTTCCACAACTTCTGCAGCTAGATAAACTGCCAAATCCTGAAGAGTTTGCCAAGATGGCGCTCGATCAAACATTGACAGAACTTTCTCCCCTTCTTCCTGGTATCAAAACGATTTTTGGAAATGAAACGCTTAGTCCTATTTTTCATGATAATTCCCGTGCATTGCCCAAATTAATTTCCAAGTTAATTCCACATTTCTTATCTACACCTATGGATAACTGGATGAAGGAGGGCTTCTTAAAACAGATTTCAGCTTTCTTACCCCCAGATAGCGCTGACATTCTAGACTGGATAGCCTCTAACAGATCTACTTTCCTATCTTCTGATCAACGGGATAAAGCCATTCAAGAACTTGAAAATAAGATTTCACAAGCCTTCTTTGTACAGCCTTCCAATCATGCTATGGAAAAACTTGATAGGTCTGTTGTCCAACTACTTCAGGGAATTTCTTCCCTTCCAGAACCTCTTCTTGAGCATGCAAATCTCGAAGTTTTTTTTAAAAATGGATCGATATGGCTAGAATTTATAAAGCAGGCCAATGGTAATTTAACCCTCGAAGTTTATGCTTCAGGCACGGCATTAAATTATCATCAATGTCAAGAAGGTATTAAATGGCCACTACGCATTACTGACATTGATCCGAATAAGCTAACTATCGACTTCTTTCAGCGTATGCTTTGGCATACTCTTGAACCATTAAAGAAGCCAGATGCCAGTTCACGTGCTAAAGACATCTATCTTCAGGGTACCTTAGATACTCTCGAAGGAAAAATTGCTCCTAGTTATCCTGAAGAAATCCTTTCACCTCATGAACGATTGTCAAATGAGCTTTCTATTGCTTTGGCTAATTTGGACTATTCCAAGTCTTCTCCTACTTATATGCAGTTTTGTCTCCGCTTAAATGCTCTCATGCAATTTTGTAAGCCACGGCTAACAGGCGAGAACCAGTCACTTGAAATAAAAGATGCAAAGTCAGCCCGAGCTGTAGAAATTGCCATCGATACCCTTTTAGAAGATCTGCAAAAACTCCCTGATGAGCAGCAGCAACATCTCAATCTCAAAACCAATTTGATCGCAACGCGTCAAGAAATCGAAGCTGCAGTCACGAAGTTCCGTCAAGAAGAAAAACGCAATATCGTTTTAGAAAATCATGCCCTTGTGATTCCAAAAAGGCTCCTTAAACAGATCAAAAAACTATTAAAGAAGTCTGGCTTAACGGTTGAATCCATTGAAAGAGCCAAGCCCTTTCTCTGTAGTTATTTAGGAAATGAGGTTGGAGAACTCTTCGATGTTGTGATTGAAACTTTAAAAAAAGATAAAATAGCTAAGGCATTAAAACCTAAAGAAACAACGCCTAAAACGAAGCCTACTGTTGAAACTGCCTACTCACGTAGCGGATGGATGCGTAAGGTGGTTTCTAATACCTATTTTCAAACAACGTATCAAATATTCAATGCTCTCTGGTTTATCTATAAGATCTATAGCGGAAGCGCCACTCTAGCGCTTTTACTTACCTGGTCTCATTGGTGCCTCAAAAAAACTCTGCCTGCTCCGGTTTATGATTGGTATGTTCTGTCTGTAAATAAATTTATTGAATTACTGGCTTGGAGCGTGGGTGGATTAACCGCTATTTCCCTTTTCTTAGTGGATGAGTTAAAGAAATTTCATTCCATCTCAAAAGAATGGCAGCATCTTCTACAAAATTGGACAAAAACACTCAATGCTACCCAGCAAATCCACTATGATGCCGATCAGAGAATCATTGGAAATAATATTTCTTTTAAAAGCGGAGTCAGTCAAATCCCCTTTGATCTCAAAAAGCAAACCGTAAAATTGAAGCAGCATATTCCACAATTGATCTCAAAGCCTTTCAAAGATGTAAATGAAGTTGTTGACAGATTAAGAGCAATAAAAGAAGAGATGAATAAAGCTCCAACGTTTGGAAACTATCTTGCACTGCTTAATATTGCTGAGAATCTACCTATACCTGGAACGTTATCCGTCGGTGACTTCTGGTGGGGTTCCAATGAATTTGAAGCAATAGAGTTACTTAACGACCTAGCCATCAAACTGCATAATGATTTGCCCCATTTTAAAGAATCACAGGCATTAGTTAACAGAACCATTCTAGCGATGTACAGCACCCTAACTGTTGTTGATAGACTTGTAAAACAGTGTCCTGAAACAAACATTTTTGATGAGTCCATCAATGCCTATCCTCTCTTAGCTTTTGTCAATGGACATGGTAATCATTTTGATAGCCCAGAACTACAAAAAAGACTGCGCGATGTTTGTGAATACTTCATGCCGGATATAAACATCGATCAACTGCCTACTGATCCATTCACTGACTCAACTATTTTAGAAAAAGTGCAAAATTCTTTGTTCGACTACTCGAAAAAATCTACGCTTGATTACTTTTTTAATCGACAGGCCCTTCCAGAAGCGAAATATTTACTTGATATTTCTAAAAAATGCGATTTTTCTTCTATTGGAATTCCAAAGGAGACCAATAATGAAACGAAACTCAATATTCTCTTTAACGAAAGCTTAGTATTTAACAGAAAAGATCCCCTCATTCCACGGCCCTTCAGCCTGCTGAAACTTCACACACTCCTCGCTAACCGAATCATCACTCTAGTGGGTTCAGAACATAGCTGGGACAAACTCACACCCTGTCTCTTAAAAGACCCTAACGTTAAGCCTCCTGAACCTAATGAATATTTATCCAAAAGGTATACAGCTGCTCTCTATGAAACACTAAAGCCTCTCCAACAGGCCAACTTTATCCCCAAAAACCATCCTAATAAAGACAGCTCATTCTTTACCGATGCTAAGACATGGTCAGACTTTAGAAATGGATTAAGAACTCAGTCTGAAATCAATATCTCTTCGAAGGGACGACCTTCTCTCTTCCAGGAAGAAACTCCTGAAACCGATGAAGTCTCAAAAGCCTTCGAATCGATCTTTGTCGAGAAAAATGACCAGCCTCTACGCTTTTTTGATTTTATTTCCGAATATGCCCTAAAGCTGCCTGAAGACCCCTTTCAAAGCAAATTAAATGAACCTTTAGAGTCAGCCTTATTTGCTTATGGCATAATGGATAAGCATTTGTCACTCTCTCCTCACTCTGCAGCCTATATAGCTAAGTTCTTTGATGAACAATTCGAGCGCATGTTCGAAGCCAAGCGCTATCTATGGTGCTTATGGCTAATAAGGATAGGATTACGTTTAAAACCTCTCGTGCTCAAGCATAACCCTGACGTTAAGTTTCCTGACTTTTACGCTCAAGCACAAAGAATCATCGCCACACAGAATAATCACAGCCCTCTGATTGGAATAGCTCTTAAGCTACAAGCGCTCTCTCTTTCTGACAAGGATCCTAAAGAATCCATTATGCTAGCCTTTACAAGGGCCCATTTCTATCCAGATGTGGCCTACAACTTCGTCGAATTCAACGAAAAATATGGCAAGTGGCTGCCCGAGATAAAAAAAGAAAAAGAAAAATTCTATTTGAATCTCTTAGAAGATAGAAACATTCCAGAAGAAGTATTGAAATTTGAATTTAATTTCGAAACAGGCGTGATAAATGGACCTCCACAATATCACCTAGACACACATTATGCTATCGAAGAAAAAACCGCTGAAGTCTGTGAGGAAGGCAAAGAATTAATTAAAATGGGTAACGCCGCGAAGCCCGACGAAATTTACTATGAAGATCCCTTGGGCAAAATATCTGTCTATCCTAACTTCGAAAAAAATACGATTGTTATCAAAAAAAGATTTAATGGTATCCCCAACATCTGTAGGTATGTTAAGACCCAACTTCCTGATGGATTATTAACATTTGTAGATGGCAACAGAGAGCTCCTGAACTCTGCCAAATGCTGGCAAGAAGAGACCATAGAACCTATCAAAAGAATGCATATTGAGTTCTCAAATGGCAAGTCAATCGAGATTGAAATCGATACCTCCGCATTTACAATGCCTATTGTGTTAGCCTCAAAAGATTCCGTTACCACATCATTAAACATCACTCAAAAACCATCCCTTTCTAAGAAAGAAGGCTATGAAGCTGTAAATATTTCTTTACAGGATAACCTCTTCAGAAAAGTTTTTGATCTTAGTCAAGCACAAATCGATCATGCTACTTTTTGGCTAGAATCCACAGAGAGGCCATTAAAAAGATTACTTATTGTTTTAGCTAACAAGGAAACCTCCGCTTTTGAAGTCGAGCAAGTCCCCCTTAAAATCACTAAAGTTAAGCTCTCTGATAGTAAAGAACTCACCTATATCCCCAACGAGTCAATCGCTCACTCACTAGCTCCAATAACACGTTTCTGCCCTAGAAAGAAAATTCACACTTGGGCAAGCAAAGACCCACTCATAGCTGACACCATCTTTCTAGAACCATTTAACGTTACTTTTAAAGTCCAGAATAACAAAGGAAAAATTCAAGCTGATTGTATTTCTCACTTCCCCAACCATCATATCGCCGAACAGCAGCTCCATCCCTCTCTTGAAGGCTTTTGCTCCTACCTACTTCTCAAGAATGAGCATGGCGACTGCAAAGTGATGTTCCCTGATGCACAATGGGTCACTGCTGGTCTCGCTAGCTTTCTACCAGGCGCAGGACTAGAAGGTTCCATCGCGCGCGCGCTTGAAAACTGGATGGGCATCCTTCAAGAAAAACAGATTTCGAATGTACAATCCTTTTTTACTTTCGATATTGATAAAAATGGACGGCTCAGAAGTGAAGATCCTTTTGCACTCATTTACCTTACCTGTCTATACATTCTCCAAGGAAAGGAAGATCAGGCTGAGTTTACCTGTAAAGAGCTTTTACGCATCTATAAGTCGACTCACTGCAACGTTGACCTAAATAAATTTTTATTTCCTCTTTCACTTATTCCGCCAAAATTCACTTTAGTCTCTCGCATCCGTCGTAAAATATTTGCAGCAGTTGAAAAAAATCGTCGGGACGAAAAATTAAAGCAACCAGAAAATACTAATCATAAAACACTTGCAGCGTCTCTATTCGAATCTTTTATTCCTATCTACGCCTGCTATGAAGATCTAAAAGCCAATAATTCCGAAACTCAAGCACGTTATAAACTCACCATAGAAGAAGAGTGGTACCTATATAATCATCTCCTTGGTCATATAAAAAATTTGCTTGAAAGAGTAGCCGGCTTTACGCCTGCTCAGTTCAAAGCCATTGACGACAAATTTGGCTGGGATTCCGTTTTTACTCTCTTAGGCTTTACAGACCTCTCTAACAGATACATATTCCTTAGAACTAAGTTTGGTAAAGAAATAGGAATTGGAAAATCCATCCTAAATACTGCTTTACAAGCCGTACATACTCCTTCAAGCATTCCTTCACTCTTTTCGGATTTACCCCTTCCAGCCAGTAACATGGGTCAACGCATTTTTAATGACCTTCGTCAAATTGCGCAAACTGCAGTCATGGATCGCTTTATGGGGATTAAAGCTCTTGAAAACGAAAAATTTTTCGAAACAATGGAAACTGATATCTGTGATTCAGTACCTCTTGTACCAGGACAACTACAGTCAAATGTCTCACGCTACTTCTTAACGTATTACGCGATCGCTAAAGGCGAGCTAGGTATCGAGAAAAAAGAAAAATTAAGGTCTATCCTCCAAATCGACAAAGGAGGATATTCTCCAGCCTCACGCCAACTCATGGACTATCTTGAAAATGTCGTCAGTACACCGTGGGCCTTCCCTAAGCCTCCAAAATTAGCTAGCGCATTGAGTACAAAAGAACAAGAATTAAAATTAACTCAACAAGAACTAAAATTAATTCAAAAAATTCTTCAAGAATTAAAATTAAAGCTCTGTTCCGAATTTATTGAAACCATCCACTCTCGCTGTACAAAAAAATCTTACTTAGTCGGAGCCGGTAATTTTATCTATCATACTGCTTGCCACTTAGGCTTCTCACAAACAGTTGGACGCACAGTCAATAGCAGTGCCCCATCCGTCTTAGGATTCGGATTTACAACAGCTATGACATTGACTAATTTAGCGGTTCAGGGTACTTCCAAGATAATCAACGCCGTCAAAACCCAAAGAGAACAATCAGAGAAAAATGAAGCGCCACAACTGCCTGTAACGAACCCATCTTCAGAAGAGATTTCGTTCGATTATAACTTTTTACAAAAAGAAGACGATTATGTGGATTCTGTTTTAGATAATCTGTTCACTATCGCATTCGAAGAAAAAGAAATCACTAAAAGAAATAGTATCACTATTGATAGATTTCAATCCAAAGAGACATCTACCGAAGCATTTAAAGAAAAAATAAAAAATGCAAATGAGAGCCTAGACGAATACCACGATAGCAACAACTCTCCCAATGAAAAAGTCTTCCAGTATAAAGGTAAACAATTTCTTTGTAATTTACACACTTCACTATTAACCTTCAAAGAATCCCTACAAGCGCGCTTTGACGAACAAATATCTATTATTCATGCAGCCGCAAATCCCGAAGGGCAAAAGGTAAAAACTTCCTTTGAAATTATCAAAAAATGCCTTCTAAATAATTCCATTCTTCAGTTAGGAAAAGAAATTGGCCTATCGCCTGAAGAATCCATCAACCTAGAAAAATCTGTCCTGCGCTATGCCGTTTTAGGTAGTCGCCTAAATCAAATGATTAGAATTCTAACCCATTTCGATAAACTTAACTCCATAGACACAAAAAATCAGCGCGATGCTTATAGAAATATCCTCTGTGATATCGCCTCAGAGTTAAAAACACGCCGTACTTACCGCTTTGACAACATTGCAGATAAACGCTTACTTAAACGCTTCGTGCTACTCGAATTCCTTGACAATATCCTCCTATGGGATAAACAGACCAAACCCATCACTGAAAGCATTCAAAATAAGGATAACAACTATGTACAGGTCGTTCTCCCCTCTCTTGGAAAATCAAAAGCTTTAATCCCTCTCTATAACTCCTACTGGACTGATGGGAAACACATCACTTTTGATATTTGCCCCGAAGCAATCTCTGGACCATTTACTAGAGACAATAGCCGACAAGGATCACAAGTCTACGACCTCCCCACAAATATCCTTGACATCTCTCGCAAAACATCCACAGATCCCACTAAAATACATGGACTAAAAACCCTTTTACATAGCGTAGAAAATAACC
This sequence comes from Chlamydiota bacterium, assembly GCA_013287645.1. Taxonomy (GTDB): domain Bacteria; phylum Chlamydiota; class Chlamydiia; order Chlamydiales; family JABDDJ01; genus JABDDJ01. The sequence continues at coordinate 56,354 of JABDDJ010000001.1, forward strand.
AAGAAACTATTAGCGCTACACCTGCAGAAATTCAAACCATTGAACTACTTCTTATCGATTACCTAGAACGCGCTGAACGGTTGCCAGCCGATTCTGAATTTGAAAGCTGCTTTAAAGTACTCCAGAAATCCAATACAAAGATCTATGAAAATGGCATCCTAATCGCAGATGAGATTCATGAACTCTCAGACCCTTATAAAAAACTGATCTACTCTCTTGGCCCAGCCTACACTCTTCCTAAATCTTACTACTTAGTCATGGAGATGTGTATACAAGAACTCTTGAATCAGGATAAAGACAGCTCGTTTACAAATTCCATTCGCTCACATACTTCTAGAGGCTACCCTAAAGATAAATATAATGATATGGCTCTTCATGCAGCTGAGGAGCTCTCCAACTCCTATATTTTCGAACTCACATCCGAACAAAAACAAGACTTTATTCAGTATGTCTCAGGTATTGCCAAGATAGTTCCCGCTTGGATCAAAGAACATCCCATGAGTAACGAAATCACTATGGCTAAAGGAACTATAGCTACCCTTATTCCACATCTACTATCCCTCAGAGCCAATGTCGATTACGGTCCAAATAAACAAGGATGCGCTATTAGCTATGGCGGAAACATGCATCCTCTTCACAATCTCTTGTTTAAAAGTCCTTTTGGAAATACCCTTAAAAACTTTTTTATCTATCTCCATTCCACCCTTACCCATGAACAAGCAACTCAACTCTGGGATAAACTTAAGCCCTTTGTAGCCTCACTCATTCCAAACGCAACGCCAGGTTCATCTGCATATAATTCCCTTAAAAAAATGCTGCCCGAAGAAACAATAAATCTTATTTTTAAAAATGGCATTGAAGCAAGCTACAAAAAAATCATTGAAAGCCTACAAAAACATCCTCAAGCAGGTCTCCTCTTCGTCCGATTCTTCATCAGCAATCAAGTTGTCTATTGGAAACGCAGCATACCTCACAATTTCCAAAACCTCTTTTCCATGTTTAAAAAGAGAATTTGCCTCACGGGTACCCCCTACAACCCAGGAACATACCATCCCGACCTCCACCTGCGTGACGACTCACAACTTCTCGGCGAAATGCTAGAAATCGTAGGGAAAAAATGCAATGGCATCTCTAAATTAGAGAAAGACAATCCCACCGATATCCTTAATGAGTGTTTAAAGAAATATTTCCGCTTTAACCACTCCTACAGCATGCTCCTAGATGGCGATGCACAGCTCTATGGTCTCGATAACAATACCGTTGTCGACACCATGATCACCTTCTGTAACAAATACCGAAAAGAGATCAAAGGTATCATCTCTTTCAAAGAGTTTAATGGAAAAGATCAACTCGTCTGCACCGAAGTCGAATCCAAGCGAGTCTACCCCTTTGACCAGTGTAAATTCAAACCTGAAGAATACCTCACTTATATTGACGACAGCCATGATTTCGGCGTAGATATCCCCCAAAGCGGTTCCTCACTAATTTTAGGAGGAGCACAAGCACTCTTCCGCTTCTTACAACAAGTCTTCCGCTTACGCAATATCAAAAAATTTATGAAACTCTTCTTCAAAGATAAAAAAGGAAGAGAAGAGGCCCTAAACCTCCTCAATCAAGAAGCATCTAATAATCAGAAATTTCATCTCGCTATGACAGAAAATGTTCGCAGCCGAATTATCAATAATGTCGAAGACAAGTCCATGCCAAACCTTAAACAATTTTTAGAGTTTGCCATCAGCAATGAAGCGGATCTCGTCGAAAAGGCCTACTACCTTGCATATGTTGATCAAATTTATGACATCGTTAGAAAAGCCATTACTCTGAAACGCAATGAAGCTCCTAACCTAGAAAAAGCGAAAGAAATTCATAGAGAATTTAGAGAATTTTTTGCACCTGAAATGGAAGATCTTCCTGTTAATCTCTTTTTACTAAATGAGGTAGAGCGCAAGACCGAAGGTGTCATTAAAGTTTTGAAAAAAAGAGCCAAATCATTAATTGAAAAAAGCAATCTTTTCACTGCAAAAGAAAAAGGAGATATCAATGATAAAATTGATAATCTCAAGAAACCACCTCTTCCCGCAAAAACAACAGTCCTCACAGACGGAAAATATATCTATCATAGTGCCCACTCAGAAGACTTAGACAGCTCTTTAAGTGTCGAAAACGAAACCGATCTCGACATTGACATAGATGTCAATGTTCAGACCCACCAAACGACACCCACAAAATTTAGCGAGACCCCATGGAAGAAAGAGACTCTCTATAATAACTTAGATTGGCTAACGTACTCCTCTCCGACCTATACACCCGGCATAAAAGATGCCGCTTGGAGCCTCGTTAAAACACCTAACACTCCCCCATTCTTTAAATTTATTAACACACTCCAACATTCAAGACACCCCATTCTTCAATCTATTGACAGCGCCTTCAGCCCCATGCTCTGGTTTACCAATAACTTCATTCCACGCATCGTTAAAGCCACACAAGGAGAACCTGTAGACGTCGGTAGCAAACGACAGCTAGAGCTCAATCAAGTCCTCGTCATCCTCGAGAAAAAAGACGATAAATGGAAACTAAACTCCGTTGGATGCCTCTCACAGCATGAAGCCGATACATGGCAAGAACTCGCCCCCAAAAATAGCACTGATGAAATAAAATATTTGCTTTATGACGTCCCTAGCCGTACCGTCGCCGTAGGAGATGATGAATATGGCTCATTTGAAAAACAGCTCAAAAAGAGCAAAAAATTCAATATACTAGAAGCACAGCTCAAGTTCCTTAATGGAGATGAAAACTTCACTGGCTTAGAAGAGCCCTTAAAAAATTGGCTTAGCCAATGCAAAGGCCTCAAAACCCTACATGACGCCTACTTCCTCATCCACGATCAGCGCAAAACACAAACCGCCCATGGCAGCATCATAGACAATGTCTTTTGCGATTTGCGTAACATCCCCCTCGAATACCGTATTTAAGAATGTCTTGAATAAATTAAACGCAAAGGCGCGAAGGCGCAAAGATTTAAATTTTTTTCTTCGCGCCTTTGCGTTTAATTTGCTCAAGATTCTGTATTTTAACAAAAAATTAATATGATCATAATTTTGAATTAATATTTTTATTGTAAAATTATAACTTACGGTTGTAAAATGGATCAATTATGGACTTAAAAACAATAACATTCAATAATGCACTTTTTTCCTGTTCCAATACGGATCCCATAAAAGGAGCAAATAGTAGTGAATCTCTAGGAAACTTAGGGAGCGAAGTAATTAAAACCGTAGCTGCTGCATCTAATGAACTAAAATTAGACCAAGATGTAAACAATATACAATTAATTAAAGTAGAAAACTCTCAAATTACTCTCTTTCTTAACGATGCAGAGCATTCCCAAGTTACCTACTCCCTAGAACCTAATTTAAGTAAGCAACTTTCCAACAGCCAATTTGAAATCAAACGCGATCTTCTCGGCGAAAAAATCTTAGAACTTTCCAAAAAACAAGAAGTTAAAAATTTATACCTCTATTCATCTGGAGGAGGCGGTCATAAGTCAGCCAAAGACGCAGAAGTAGAGCGCGATTTTGAAAATCTCATGAACCAGGTTAAAGCTGAAATAGAAAACGAGACCATGAATATCAATGTTGAATTAAACCCCGAAGAAATTGAGAAAAGTCAGAGCCTCATTAATGATGAAAGATTAAAAGACCCTACCAAGTTCATAGAATGGTGCAAGCAGATGGGTCTCATAGAAGATGTTGACGTCTTACATGATTATCTAGGAAAAGTCGGTAAGTGGGCCTCTGACCAGTGGGATAATGCTCAAATTGAGGCTGATGTCGAAAAACAAGAGAGCTTAGCCTCTAAACAGTGGCTATCTGACATATTTTTTGGACCTGTTATATTTATTTCCACTTTACGCAGTTTAATTCAATTTAAGCCAAAGAAACTCGTCAGCACCCAAGCTATGGCAACTCCCTCCATCCTCTTGGCTGTAAAAGTATATAATTCATTCTTTAAACCCAAAGAAGACCCCGCTATCCTTCTTAATCTTTATATGACAGACATGCCTACTGAATATGCGACACATTTCTTTAATTCTATAAAAAGGATCGCTACAGGACAAGAATTTTTAAAGCTTCATACACCCAAGCCACAAGAAGAAATTGACTGGAAGGAACTATGCGGATTAAATAATGATCAAGTCGTCGAACTAGATGTAAAAGACCTTCCCGTCCGTCGCGCCTTTCTAAAAGCTGTCGATGAATATAAGCCAGACCTCGAACATCCAAGCGTAGAGATTAAAGTTCGTAATAAAGAAGATTTAAACATCCTCCACGATGTACTTAAGCACCAAGGAGACAGTGATTGCAAGTTGGGAGACCTTACTACACCCACTAACGAATCGCAGTATATTAATTATTCAATGAAGCCAGAAGATAAAGGCACATTTATCATGCTTGGCAGCCAACCCACCTTAGTAGCTATTCAAGACTACATTAAAGAATATATTGAATTAGCGAGAGAAAATCCTAATACAAATTATCACTTCTTTGCTGTAACCAAGACAACATCCTATAAAGCACTCTGTGAATTTATCACAAATCAACCTGATTGGCCCTCTAACTTACGTGTCGTCCCATTAACTTACCAAGAGCCCAAACAATTGATCAGCTTAGAGATGATGTGCGATACCATTACTCGCTCTGGTGGTGGATCGATCATGGAACTTCTCGTTTTAAATGAAGTAATAAAGAAAATACCCAACTATCCAACAAGAAATAGATATATTCATGCTCAACCCGTAAAAGGGCGGTCCCTAGAAGAAAGTATTGCTGTATGGGAAAAAGGCAACTTCTTCTTCTTCCATAAGGCAGTTACTTCTGCCAAAGTCGTTGATCCCAGAAGCATTAGAAGCGCGATAGCAGCCTCAGCATAATCAGCACAACTTACGCAAACTTAGAGCCGCGAATGCGGCAAAAGCATGTAGCCACAGGCGTGAGCCTGTGGAAAAAATCAAATATTAAATATGAGCCGTGCTAGCGGTGACAGGAAAAGGTTCATTTATACAAAATCGTATTTGAACATCGATATCTATTTGAGGTATAACCTATTTCTGTCGCCGCTAGCGCGGCTTCGTTTTTGATTGCATTTGCCCACAGGCTGACGCCTGTGGCTACATGCTTTTGCCGCATTCGCGGCTCTAACAAAAAAAGCTTTTGAAGAAAGAGGTTTGGTATGGCCACCAAAGATTTAAAAAAAGAAGTAGAATTAGCTTTAGCAGAAGTTGGCAAAATTACTCCTTGGTTTGATAAAAAATTTAACGCATGGATATTTTCAAGTGAGCTTTATCCTATTGAATGCGAAGGCAATAGCGCAGAAGAAGTCATTAAAAAATACCCTAAATACTTAGAAGTCTTTATTGAACATCGCATGCTTGGAAAACTCGATGATTTAAACGAAAAAAAAACGAAAGGAAAAGGTGGAGCACGTCCCAATGCAGGAAGACCTATAGGAAGTAAAAAAGAACCTAGCGTTCAAATTCGTGTTCCTACAGACATTGCAGTTTGGTTAAAACAACCAGGCATAATTCCAAATCTAAGAAATCTCATGCAAACTTACAAACGTATTTAAGCATTGACGGTTTGGACTTCGGGAGCAGGAGCGACCGTCCAGGTGGAGCGGCTCTCCTCTGTAGAGGTTTTTTGTTTTTGAGTTTGCTCTTCGACTAGAGCATTAAACTGATGCCCTAGGCTTCGTACGGCAATAATCCATACCACAATGACAGCAAATAAGATCACAGCAACATAGGGTGTAATACCTGCCAGAGTGACAAGTATCATCAATAAACCCTGATGAATCAAAGATCCGCCCGATTTTCCTAAGCGTGAACCAACTCCATCAATCGCTGCCTTACCTTTGAGCTTGCTCTCATGGTCTAATGGTATAAAAGACATCTCTTTGGTTGCATCAAAGACGGAATACTTTGCTGCGCGGCTAAAGCAGTTCTGGGCTCCTCCAAAGAAAACGGCTATGGCGAGTGGCGATGCTCCTAACAGCAGAACAGAAGTGGTATCTAACGCACCTTGAAGGAACAGGAATCCAAAGAACCCTGCGCACGTAACTAGCATAATAACAGGCGTAATTAAAGCTGTGCGTGTCCAGCCAAACGCCGCTAAAATCTGAGTCATAAAGAAGGCTGCCACCGTCGATAATAGATTTGTAGCAATGGTAATGCGAGCCATATAAGTATTATAATCTACCGATTCGGGATAGAGCTGTGTTACCTGTCCCTTCCAAACAACTTCGACAAGATTAATCACTAAATTATACCCTACAACTATAGCTGCAATGCATAAAAGATATTTTGAATTTGATAAGAAAGTAAAACTTTCTTTCAACGATGGGCGCCTCTTTCTCTTTTTTCCACCTGGTATTGTGGCATGCAACGTCTCATAAGATGGATCATTAAAAACATTGCGGTTAAGCCAATAAAAGACTCCCATGCTAAGCACTCCGGCAACAATAACAGAAAGGACTAACAGCTGCATCACGATTTGCCAATTGTCTCCAGCTTCACTCGCATGGGGTGACGCTGTCCAATCGCTTAGAAGGACTGTAAACTCACTCGCAATAATGCCTGCAATGTTGCCTGCTATGCTAAATACACCGTAAAATCTGCGAGCCTCATAGAGCTTAGTCACTTCATTGGCAAGGCCCCAAAATAAGGTGGTCATGATCATGCTGCTCCACAGCTCTGAAATGACGTAAAAGCCTGTATAGGTCCAGTAGCGGTACATATTGACTAGCCCCTTAAGCCCTTCAGGCAACCATACAGACAGCCAATTGGCTGAATTATGCGGATGAACAACATCGCGTAAAGGATAAAAAACAAACGCAAATAGCGCATAGAGAACTAAGAAGCCTGTTATCATAATGTAAAAGACTCGCTCTTGGCTATAGCGATTAGTCAACTTGGTGAAAAGGAGTGTGACAAAAACGGCAGCTGGTAAAACTACCCATACTTTAATAAAGGGAATGACCTCTGCACCTGCAGATGGAACAATCAAGGCATCTTTGGTATTACGTAGAATTGTATAGTTAAACACAATCAGCATCAACAAACCCATCATGGGCAAAAATTTGCGTAGTTCATGGAAATAAATGGGAAAGAAATAACTACGCCATTTGCCAAACGGGAGTACTACTGGTTCGTCTATTAAATTACTCATAAAATCCTACAATTCCTCCATTATACAGCTTGTTGTTCCTTCAATACCAAGCTTTCTTCAATAACTAATGGCTTTGGCGCTTCTGTCGGTACAGAACGTGTCTTGCCAGACAATATATTAAACTGCTTTCCAAGCATATAGGTAGCCACTGTCCAAATCCCTATTGTCGTCATTAAGAAACCTGCCACATAAGGCGCTGAAATAGTCAAAGAACCAAATGCTACTAAAAGTCCTTGGTGAATCAGCGCTCCGCCTGACTTTCCTAAGCGAGAGCAGACACCGTCAATTGCAGACTTAGCTTTGACCTTCTCCTCATGCGAAAGCGGAATGAATGCCATCTCTTTAGTTGCATCGAAGACAGAATACTTGGAGGCTCGGCTAAGTACGTTTTGAGCTGAGCCAAAAAAGACGACCATTGCTAAGGGCGACATGCTTAATGTGGCTAAGATGGCATCTGTTCCATATTCTTTCAAGAAAAAGAATCCAAAAAAACCGATACTCGTAACGAATAAAATGATTGGCGTAAGCATAGCTGTAAAGGTCCATCCACACTTTCTAACGGCATTTCCGGAGATAAACAACGCCGTAAAAGTTGCCAAGACACCAATTAAAGAAGAGACCTGGTTCATGTAGATGTTGTAATCGTTTTCGCTCGGATAGAGCTCCTTAACTTCAAACTTCCATAACACTTCGACCAGATTGATCACTAAATTGTAGGATACCATAATGACAGCCATGCAGAGGACATAGCGGGAGTTGAAAAGCATCGAAAAGTTACTTCTCATCGAAAACTTCATTTTTTTGCCTGAAGCGTCTGCTTCTGCCAATGGCTTAAAGCGGTCGTCGGTCAAGATATTGCGGTTGAACCAGCGGAAAAGAATCATGGTGGCAATACCTGCAAGTGTCACAGCACCTATTTGTAGAAAAAGAGATTGCTCCCAGGCTGTAGAACCAAAAGGTATATCAGGATTATAAGCGCCTCTTGCAAGAAGGACACCCAGCTGGCCAGAGACGAATCCGGAAAAATTGGCTCCAATGCCAAAGAGGCCATAGAAGCGTTTAGCTTCGCCCATGCGAGTAATTTGGTTAGCGAATCCCCAAAAGAGGACAAAAAGGACGATATTTCCCCACAGTTCAGACATGACGTAAAAGCCAGTTGCGGTCCAGTTGCGGATCATGGCAACAAAACCTTTGAAACCTATGGGAAGGATACTTTGGAGATAGTCGGCAGTTTCGTTAGGATGTAAAGCATCGCGATTGGGATAGAGTACGAGTACATAAAGGATAAAATAGGCGAGAAATATGGAAGTCATCAGGTAGAAGACTCTTTCTCGATTAAGGCGGTTAGATAGTCTTGTGAATAGGTAGGTCATTAAGACTGAGCCAGGAAACATAACCCAGACTTTAATGAAGGGTATGACTTCTGCTCCAGAACCTTGAGCATGCATGACAAGAGGATCTTTGAGAATGCGCAGGATGTTGTAGCAAAAGGAGATCAGGAAGAAGATGCAGAGCATCGGAACAAGCTTTTTGAGCTCGTAATTATGTACAGGCCATAAGTAGGCCCGCCAACCACTAAATTCTTTAGTCTCTGACGGAGCAGTAGACATGAATATCCTTATGTATAAATGAATTATGAGAGGACACTACTTCCTTCGCAATGGTGTTGCGAGCGGGTTTATACCGTCTAGACGGTATGGTAAGAGTGGGACATAAGATCGAGAACATTTCCTGCCTAAGAGGCACGCTTTTATACCCTCCGTTTTGGAGTGTAAAAACGTTATTGAGCGAGCCAATTGCTCGCGCTTCGCCTATGGTTATAATGCAATCGCCTCTTTTTTGCAAATCTTTTCTCTCTATAGTAACTTACTAATTTAAAAAATTAATTATACTATATTTACTAATTAATTGCAATAGTAGTAACTATTTTTGTAATTTTTTAATAAAAGGACAAGGACAATAAGGACGATAAGGACGCAAGGGACATTAATAAACTCTTAAATTAGATGTAAAACTAAAACTTCAGAAGTTGTTTTCTAAAATCGTAGTCAAGTTCAAAAGAATCTACTAAATATTGATCAACGTTTAATGAAGGGACTCCATTATTAGAAACCGGTCCATCACCAGAAGATCGATCTTGATCATACCACTTTGCCAAGCCGGACACAGCATAGGTATCATCACCTTTATTTTGGCTGACAATAATTGCATGTAATGAAACTTTAAATTCTTTTAATTCATCGTTCAAATATTTACTTTCAGCTTCTTCTTTTACTTGTTTGAGAGTATTTTTTAGGATGTTTTTTCTTTCTGCTTCACTGTCATTTTGGATTAGCATCACTTGATGATGAATATTATCATTCACAATGCAATCAAAGTAGACATTGCTGTTATTAGGCAGTTCATAGTCCCTAGAAAAAATATCATCATATGCATAGGTTAGATAAAGCTTTGCCTTCGCAGCTGAAGTTTCTTTGATTTCTGCAGGTTTTTTAAATACCGACAACATAGGATTAGCCAGAACAGTATGAACGTAGGGAGCATTCAAAAGCTCTAACTTACTCAAGATATCCATATCTTCTTTTGAGAGAGCAAATAATCCAATAGATGGATTAAATCTCTCGGTTAATTCCGCTAAGGACATACCTGATTGCGGTTCTTGCAAAAAATCTATGTTGGTTTTTTTAGTTCCATTTTCTGAGAATTTATAGTTAAATGATTCATAGCCATATTTTTCTGTATTAAGACGATGAAAGACATCTAGACTGACATTTAATTCACAAAAACTACAATAATCTTTTTTAGGTATTTTTTTATAACATTCACTTTCAAATACATTTAACTGATTGGAAAGAGGATTCTTATTCTTCTCATCGATTGTAAAGCGTGCCATATATTCGGATTTTCCCTGCATATGAAATCTTAAACGAAAATAGCAGCAGCTATTGGATTTAGAAAATTTGTATCTCCGAAGATTTTGACAGGCGTTATAGAGGTCATTTCCCGTTTTAGTGACTAGGTATTCATTGCTGAAAAATTTAATAAGCGGAAAGGTGGTGTAAAAAAGTAGGGTGAGGAGTGGATAGGCTAAGCCGGCTTTAAGGTATGTGACAGCTTTCTGCCAGCCGATGGATTCTTTGGAGCACTGAATATAATCGTTATAAGCGTTAACTAACGGCTTTGTTATATAGGGAACATCATATAATTGAACTCCACAAAATCGATTATTTACTTCTGCCATAGTAATCTCTCTTTAAAAAGATGCAATTTTATAGAAGTAATAAATATTATTCAAGTTTTATTCAAGTTTGTTACGAGATACGAGGGCCGGGCCTGCATAACTGCGTAACTTCCTTAAAAACTTACGCAGTTACGCAGGCCCGGCCCTCCTATTTTTTAGAAAGTGCCTCGATTCCTGGGAGGGTTCCAAATTCGATGTATTCTAAGGTGGCGCCTCCCCCTGTGGAGAGATGTGTGACTGTAGAAGCGAGACCCATCTGCTGAAGGGCGGCGATCGAATCCCCTCCCCCAACGATAGTGGTGGCCTTTAAGCGGCCGATCGCTTCTGCTATGGCGCGTGTTCCTGCGGAAAATTTGGGTATTTCAAATACTCCTAGTGGTCCATTCCAAAGTACTGTTGTCGCTGTTTGGAGTGCAGCAACGAAATCTCGGATGGTGCTGGGGCCAATGTCGACTCCTTCGAATCCTTTGGGAATTCCTTTGGAAGGGTTTACTGTGACGGTCTTGGCGGTCTCGTTCATAGCATCGGCGGCGATGACATCTGTAGGAAGATGTAGCTTGTTTTTATGGTCTTTGACGCTATCTAGAATGGAACGCGCTTCATTTAACATCTCATCTTCATGGATGGAGTTGCCTATGGCAAATCCTTGTGCTTTAAAGAAGGTGTAGGCCATCCCTCCGCCAATGAGGAGTGTGTCGGCTTTGGCGAGCAGGCTTTTGATGACTCCGACTTTGGAGGAGATTTTGGCGCCTCCAATGATTGCTAAAAAGGGTCTTTTTGGACTAAATAGAGTTTTACCTATACTGTCGATCTCTTTCTGCATCAGAAATCCGGCTGCAGCTTTTTGGGGGAAGTATTTGGCGATAACAGCTGTGGAAGAGTGTGCCCGATGAGCAGTTCCAAAGGCATCATTGATGTAAATATCGCCTAATTTGGAGAGTTTTTTAGCAAAGGATGGGTCGCTCTCGGGCTTCTCTTCCGCATTGTAAAAGCGTAGGTTTTCTAACATAAGCACTTGTCCAGGCCTTAAAGAGGCGGCTAGGCGTTCGACTTCGGGTCCGATGCAGTCTGGGGCCATGATGATGGGGTGGTCTAAGAGGATGGACAATTTGGCGGCGACTGGTTTTAGGGAGAATTCAGGCTTTTTTTCGCCTTTGGGACGTCCGAGGTGACTCATTAGGATGAGCGATCCACCATGATCTAATACGTACTTGATAGAGGGTAGTGAGGAGACGATACGTGTTTCATCGGTGACCTCTTGTTTGTCATTTAGAGGTACATTGAAATCTACTCGCATGAGAACTTTTTTGTTCTTCATGGATAGGTCTGTGATAGAAAGGACGTCAGACATGCCTAACCTCTTATTAAAGTGTCTGCTTCGAGTATCCAACCCCCTCCTAATGCTTTATAGAGGGCTATGACCGAGAGGAAACTATTGCTTTGTGCTTCGGCATAATCGAGCTGGGCAGTAAATAGATTTCTTTGCGCATCCAAAACATTTAAATAGTCTGTCTCTCCATTATAATACTGCAAATTGGCTATTTTTAAAGCTTCTTGTAAATCTTTGACTCTTCTGACATTGACTGTAACAATTTCAAGGAATTTTTTATGAGCAATTAATGCATCATCCACTTCGCGAAAGGCGGTTTGTATGGCAGAAATATACTCGTGATAGGCTTCGACATTGACAGCTTTGGCTTCGCTGACCTGACTGGCGATTTTCCCTGCGTCAAAAAGGGTTTGAAGATAAGAAATCCCATAGGTCCACAAGCGGGCTGGTCCTGTAAATAGCTTAGTGAGTTCCATGCTGGCATTTCCATAGGATCCGGTGAGGCTGATCTGCGGGAAAAAGAGCGCTCGTGCTTCCCCTATTCTTGCATTGGTGCTAACCAATAAATCTTCGGCTTCTAAAATGTCTGGGCGTTGTTCAAGTATTTGTGAAGGTAATCCTTCGGGTATTACTGGAGGCATCTGCAGATCATCTAGCCAGAGCCCTCTTTGGATGGCTTGTGGGTTGCGCCCGATGAGTACGCTTAAAAGATTTTCTTGCTGTGGAACTAAAATTTCAAATTGCTTGATCTGAATCAGAGCAGACTCCATTTCTGCTGCGGCTTGAGTCACATCTAGCTCGGAGGTAATTCCTTCCTTAAAGCGTGCGACAGCCAGATTATAAGATTCTACACGTGACTTATAGGTCTTTTGGGAGATATCAAGCTGCTTATCATACTGTCGCATTAAGATATAGGTGCTGGCTACAGAGGTAACTAAAGATTGTACTACAGTCCGCCTGGCTTCTATCTCACCCATAAAGTCTGCTAAAGCTGCTTCGGTTGCGCTGCGAATTCTGCCCCAAATATCCAATTCATAAGAAAGGTTTAAGGCTATGCTATAAATAGTTGTTGTTCTTTTGACACCAGGAGGAATGGGAGTAGCCAAAAGTGACGCTTCGCTGCGAAAGTCTGAACCTGTTGATGTGATAGTGGGGAATAGGTCAGCCGATACTACGCCTAACCTTGCATAGAATTCCCATACTCTTGCGATGGCTACTTTGAGGTCTTGGTTATTTTGGAGAGCTTCTAGAATAAGATAGTCCAAGACATGATCGTTAAACTGTTCCCACCAGCGTACATTGGCAAGGGTTGTGATTTCATTATTATCTAGTCTCCACTCGTCAGGAATTATGATGCAAGGACGCGAGTAGGGTGAATGCAGTACACACGACGAGGTTAAAAAAAGAAGTATATATACTGCACAAAATGATCGCATTACCCCTCATTTTAAAATTTGAATTTTAACGTAATAACATTTCAACCCATTTTTCCCTACTCCATCCCTCGCCATAAAATATTTTTCTTGAAGGCTTACGCCTGTCTAAACTACGCGCATACATTTTGTCGTAGTAATCCATCAGTTGGCCGGCAGCATCCCTCATCTTTCCCTCGTGCAATTGACAAAGGATATTTTTAGTCCTTACTCCTCCCAATCTTTTATGCAGACGTAAGACCGATTCTTTTAAATATTCTGTGGGCAAATTGCCATAATCAACCAAAAGTCTTTCCAAGCGCTCTTCAGAAGGGATCGCTATTTCATACAACTCTGCTTCCTCTATCTGCGAAAAAAAAGCGTCGGGAATTTTACAATGTCCTACCATCCGACTCTCATCTTCAATCCAGATAGGCCGACTTATATCCTGCGAATGTAAAGCCACAGCTAAAAGATTTTCAAAATGTTCATTAGAGGGTTGAGAGGTATCTATGCTCAGACCAAAAGCACTGCCTCGATGACTTGAAAGTGCCTCTAAATCAATGACCTGCTCCCCTCTTCTCGCTAACTCTTTCAAAATAGAGGTCTTGCCTACTCCCGTCATTCCTCCAAGGACTTTTAGTGAATAAGAAATCTGAAATTTTTCTAACACCCAGCGACGAAATGCCTTATATCCTCCACTTAATATAGAGGTCTTTACATTGGCCCAATCTAACAGCGTAGAAAATATTTGGCTGCGTAAACCTCCTCGCCAACAATAAATGCCAGGAGATCCTAAAGAAATTTTTTGACCTTGCTGAATCAGCCCAGCAAGTCTTGGCCCTGTTAACTCTACACCTTTTAAATAAGCAGCTTGTGCCCCTTGCTGCTTATAGAGAGTACCAACAACAGCTCGACCCTCATCCGTCAACAGCGGCAAATTCACAGAACCTGGAATATGCCCTTGAGCATACTCAGACGGACTGCGTACATCAATGATGCGCCCTGCCGTTACAATTTCATTAACCGAAATTCTAGCTGTCATAAAAAGCTAATTAATAATTTTAACGCAAAGCCGCAAAGGCGCAAAGAAAAATTATAACACTTCTCTGCGCCTTTGCGGCTTTGCGTTTAATTTTTATTCTGGTTTCAAAATGCTGATACCATCCAGATAGGGACGTAATACCTCAGGCACATTCACAGAACCATCTGCGTTCTGATTGTTTTCCAACAGAGCCACCATCAATCTGGATGTGGCCAAGCCCGATCCATTCAGGGTGTGGACAAACTCTAGCTTTCCATCGCTTCCACGAAAACGGATTTGTGATCGGCGAGACTGGTAGTCTGTACAGTTCGACACCGAAGAAACCTCGTAATAGCGATTTTGCCCTGGTAGCCATACCTCGACATCCACCGTCCTTGCGGCTGCAAACGACATATCCCCTGTTACTAGCAGGACACTACGGTAATGCAATCCTAGGGCTTCTAGAATACCCTCCGCAAAGCCTACCATCTGATTAAATATGTCGGTACTCTCTTCAGGTTTAGTAAAACAGAACATTTCAATCTTGTTAAACTGATGCATGCGGATCAGTCCTCGCTCTTGCGCGCCTGCTGCTCCCGCTTCGCGTCGGAAACAGGGTGAATAGGCTGTATATCGCAATGGAAGCTGTTCCTCTTCCAAAATTTCATCATAGTGCAGTCCATTTAGGGGCACTTCAGCAGTGGGAATCAAGTAGAGATGGTAATCTTCATCCTGTATCTTAAATTGCTGCTTTTCAAACTTTGGCAACTGACCAGATCCAAAAACAATTTCTTGACGCACTAACAGCGGAGGCATCCACATCTCAAAGCCATTCTGGATCTGACGTGAAAGCATAAAATTAATCAGCGCCCACTCTAAGCGAGCTCCTAAACCTCGATAGACTGGCCAACCCGATCCCGAAATCTTGGCTCCGCGTTTAAAATCAAAAAGATGCAGAGATTCATTCAGCTCTACATGGTTTTTGAATGGAAAAGAGAACTCGGGTTTTTTGCCATGCGTGTTGATGACTTCATTATCTGCAGGACTTTGAGAGACTTTCACATCATCCATGGGAATGTTAGGAAGAGAGGCAAGTTCAGTTTCAAAGGTATTTTCAAGCTCAAGTATGCGAGGATCGAGATGATGGATCTCTTCATTAATCTTCGCTACCTCCTGCATCAATCCAGAGGCATCCTGACCTTGGCGTTTCAGTGCGCCGATCTTTTGTGATTGCTCATTCCTAGAAGCCTTTAAAGCCTCTGCCTTGGTCTTCAAAGCACGTAACTCTTCATCTAAAGAGATCAATTTTTCAAGAGAAATGGAGGGATCTTTCGTCTTCAGCTTATCTTCGACAGCTTGACGATCTTTACGTATGAGCTTCACGTCTAACATTTTTATCTCAGCATTAAAAGTTATAGTTCCGAAGTGGATCTAATTAAACCACTTCGGAACTATTTAGTGCGAGCCCTTTATTTAGGCAATTGGTAGTCAAAAATTTTATTTATCCTGTTAGGTAAAGGAAGCATTGCTTGACGACATTTTGCTTCAAACAAAGCAGGAGGTTCGAATGACCTTTTCTTGGGAAGAGCATTAATAAACTCTCTTTCAGCATGGTTGACAAAACCCCTCTTTTTCTGCAGATCGGGATGATTTCTTCCCTTATCTGCGAGGCGGCGGATTTCTTCTTTTAATACTTGAAGAATGATATCATTGCAGTATAAGTTAGTATGGTGCGCATAAGCACTCAATTTAACTTCATCAGAAACATCACTATTTTCTTCAGAGTAGATCATATTTTTCATTTCATCAATTTTAGTTAGTGTTACCTGGATATTGACATTCTTTTCTTTAGCACGAGCAATCCATTCATTAAGGTATAACTCAGAAATTCTTGCGTCTTCTGCAGAACATTCAGTTAATCCAAGGACGAATATTGGTCGGTTTGATAGAGGAACAGGTTCAGGAAGAGGTGCAGGAAGAGGTGGAGGAACTGGAACAATAGCTTGATGATCTCGAATAGTATCTTCAAGCATCGTATGAAGCTTATGTAATGACCAAATCTTTTCTTTTAATTTATTTTCACAATAATGTTTAGGGTAATCACAAGAGGTGAATACAATATGATTAATATCTTTTAAGAAAGTAAGTTGCTGATTGACATCGATACCATACTGTCTTGCTTCTGCTAGTAAATCAGCATTTTTGCCTGATAAAAGGTTCATACTGTGTATCATAGGACGTGCTAATTCTTCTGAGATAATCATGGCAACCTCCTTTTTGAGGATGTACGGAGCAGAGATCACTGCTCCCTTACTCAACGCCATAAATCTTCAAATAATTTTTTAACACTCTTTTCTATATCAAATCGGTACTGAAGCTTAGAGAGTGATCACATTAGTTTGTGATTTTTCTGGCTTTGGAGGAATTGTTGAGAGCGTAGGAGGGCATTTTGGCATTGCAATAGTTTTCTAGAGCATGGTGGTGCAGGTTTAGAGCTCGAAGCGTAGGATGATCATTGAATTTTTGAGTGCCTTTGGGTGTTATATCGGAATTTTCGGCATTAAAATAGAGTAAGTTTTTTTGGTAAGTCAATATTTTATCGATGGTGGTATCTCCTATCTCACTTTCAGATAGATCCAAAGCTGTTAAATTTGGCAGATGAGGTAGAATAAGAGCTACTTCCACATTTTTTAATTTATCTTTCCTATCGCTTAAAGCTAAAGATATTAGGTTGGGAAGCGGTTTCAACAAAGAATCAAGTAAGCTTGGTGCCAATGATGAATTGATACAGTGCAATTTTTCTAAATTTTCAAGGTTAAGAGCCTCAATATGTAAAAATCTGATTTCCAGCTCTTTAAGAGAGGGAAATGCATTAAAAATTGTGAATAATTGACCTGGTTTTGGTTTTACTATTTTAAAGAAGCCATCATCTAATGCTAAAATAGAAAGATGTCGACAAGGAGTCTTTTTAGAATTTAGAGCTTTAATGATTTGTTCAGAAAAAAAACTTAAATGATGGACTTTTATGCTCATTAATTTTTGGCCCAACACTTCAACTAGGTGGACAAAACATCCATTGCAATATTCATTGAAAAGCTTTTGGCTTTCATAATGAATTTCTTTGACATGATCCAACTTCGCTAAATCATCAATAGCTTGATACATCTCTTTAAATGCTTGTTCACTATCAATTCGAGTCATACAAATTTTTAGACTTGTCTCCTTTAAATTAGGCAACCCGGAAAGGACAGATAGTGTCATCAGGGGATTTGAAACGGGTTCTCTTGAAAAAGGATTTCCAACAATATTCTCTAAGAAATGTGTGTGTTCAACTTTTAGTGAAACTAAAGATGTCGCTGTTGAGAGTTCATTTAATACGGTAGGTGGAATAAACCCATTTAATGTGAGATGTTTTAATGATTGGAGCTTTGTTACAATCGTTTTTAAAGAGAACTTTACATCAGATTTGATTGTCAATATCTCTACAGAATGAAATCTACGGATTTCACTGACCTCAAAAGACGAACTTTTTAACGTCACTTTTAGTTCCTTAAGCGAAATGCAAGGAGTTGTGTTTTCTTCAAACTTCCAAAGATGCTTACAGTTAGAAAGGGTAAGCTTTTGTAACCGTGTATGATCAAAGATAGGCTTTAATGTTTTTAATCTTTCATTGCAGTAAGAGGGCTTAAGAGAAAACTCTTCTAATTTCTCCAAACTCATTAAAGTCACTAATTCAAAATGGCCTATATTGCTGTCTCTTAAGGTCAATGAGGTTAGGTTAGGAAAAGTTTTAATAATCCATTGAGGGCATAAGGTAGTAATTTTTTTAACCCACCTAGGCTGTTGTTTTTCTTCTTCAAAGGGCATGTGGGATAGGTCTAAAGAAGTAACAGCAGCACCGTATTCCTCAAAATTAGATACCCACTTTGGTGGAAAGTCTAAGCTGCCATTATTGCGAAAATAGGCTTGTTCAAATCTTATTGGATATATGCTCATGTGGCTTTAGTTTCCAACAGATCGGCACACTTTTTATCCCGCCACGCTTTTTGGAGTAGGGTATGTTTCTTATTGGAGAGTCCTCCTAAAAACTCCATGGCGCGGAGAAGGCGGGCTCGTGTACGGTCTTTGCCTAGGATTTCGGCCGAATCAAACAAGGGTGGTCCGTGGCTTTTACCCATGAGGCTTCCGAAGAGGATGGGCATAAGGATTTTTTTGTGATTGACTCCAAAAGCTTCTGCAACTACTCTAGAAGCTTGATTTAGGCCTTCACCACCCCAATTTTCTTGCTCGTCGAGAGACCAGATGATACTTTGGATGATCATACAGGTAGATTCTGGTGTGAGTCCTTTGGGCGTCAGTAGCTCGTTGGTATATTTCAGATTGTTTATAAAAAAGAAGTCGCACAGCTCCATAAAATCACCAAAGGTCTTGACGCGAGTATGGATGAGCGGCATAAGCCTCTGCATATACTCGTCGCTATAGTTCCATTGGCGCAGGCGTTGCCAGAGCTGATCAGGTGTGATTGAATTGATGAGGTAGTGCTGATTGAGCCATTCGAGCTTATGGATATCGAAAACTGCGCCTGAGACACCAATACGAGATGGATCGAAGGCGGTGATAATCTCGTCTAATTTGTAAATTTCTTGGTCGTTGGGCATGCTATAGCCCATGAGTGTCAAGAAGTTAATAAAGGCTTCTCGCAAATAGCCGCTGTCACGGTAGTAAAAAATAGAAGTAGGATTGCGCCGTTTAGAGAGTTTTTTTCCATCGGTACCGAGCAGGAGTGGCATATGCATAAACTGGGGTGGTTCCCATCCAAAAGCTTCGTACAAAAAGACATGTTTGGGTGTCGAGCTCATCCATTCGTCCCCGCGAATGACATGGCTTATTTTCATGAGTCTGTCGTCGACGACATTGGCTAAATGGTAAGTAGGGAACTGGTCGGATTTGAGCAGTACTTGGTCGTCAATATCTGCCCAGGGTACAGTGACACGACCTTTGATGGCATCGATATACTCGCATTCTCCCCTTAAAGGGATTTTCAGGCGGATGACATAGGGTCTGCCCTCTGCTTCACGCAAAGCCACCTCTTCGGGGCTTAAGTTGCGGCAGCGGCGGTCATAACCGGGTCGATGGCCTAGTTTGGCTTGGAGTTCTCGCATCTCTTCGAGCTCTTCCGCTGTACAGAAGCATTTATAGGCCATTCCTTTGTCGAGAAGTATCTGTGCGTGCTGCTGATAGATTTCGGTGCGCTCTGACTGGCGGTAAGGGGCATAAGGACCGCCGACATCGGGGCCTTCATCCCAATGGATTCCACACCAATGGAGAGCTTTATAGATATTCTCCTCATATTCTGGGCGGCTTCTTGTACGGTCGGTATCTTCAATTCTAAGGATAAATGTGCCGCCATGATGGCGGGCAAATATGAGATTAAATAGAGCCATGTAGGCGGTACCTACGTGGGGATCGCCTGTAGGTGACGGCGCAATACGCACTCGAACATTACTCATGGGTTAACCTTTGCTTTCTGAGGCTGCCATTTTGCGTGATTGGTAGATTATTTTCCAGATCTATGAGAAAAAATGACAAAAGGACAAAGACATAAAGACAAGGGACAAAGACATTAAGGACAAAAAGGACTTTGAGGACAAGGACAAGTGAGTTCATATGTCCTTGTCCTCAAAGTCTTTTTTTTCCTTAATGTCTTTGTCCTTTTGTCATTTTTTCTCTCTGATCTCACTGGCCTCAATGTTTATTAGTGAGTATAATCTCGTCACGCATGACGTTGAAGGCTTCTTCTAGTTGGAAGTCGTTCTGGAAAACGTGCTTATTTTCAGCTTCTTCAATCTCTTCTTCATTTTTGCCCTTCTTTTTGAGTTCGGCAAGGAATTCCTCATAGAGTTTATTGTGGGCAATGCGATAGGCGCTATTGGCTTTTAGGAGATCTAGGAGCTTTTTATTGACGGGTATTTTTTGTTGTAAATCATATTTATAAAATAGTGCGATGCGTGCGCGTTGTGTGAAGGGCACATCAGAGAGGTCATCGTCATAATTTTCTTTGATTCTGTCCGAATCGAGGGGATATTTAGTAAATTTCTCCCCAATTTCCAGTTCTGAAAGTGATCCAGGAATCACAATATCAGACTGGACGCCATTCAACTGTGGGGTCTTGCCAGAAACTGTGTAGTACCTTCCGCGTGTCACTTTGTACTCCCCTTCCGGATTGGCATTTCCGGTCGCGGAAGGATTTAAAGTAAATGTTTGAAAAGACCCTTTTCCATAAGAGTGGTCATCGCCAATAATAAATGCTCTACCATAATCTTGGAGGGCCTGAGCGACAATTTCACTGGCAGAAGCGCTTCCTCGGTTAATCAAAACAACTAGTGGCCCATCCCAAACTGTGGTTCCATCTAAATCGCGTAGATGCTGGATATGTCCGTTTTCGTCTTTAATGGAAACTACTGTGCCTTTTGTAATGAATAAGCCTGTGACACTGACAGCCTGGGTTAAGAGACCTCCTGAGTTACTTCTGAGATCCAAAATAACGCCAAGAACTTTATGCTCTTGCTTCATTTTTTCTAATTCACGCTCTATGTCTTGTGTGGAGGAACTCTCTTCATCTTGATAAAATGAATAGAGGCGGAGATAGGCAATTCCTCCGTCACCAAAGGGAATAAAGTAGGCTTCGTAACGGCTCTCTTTAAGGATCACTTCTCCACGAGTAATAGTGATGTCCAGTTTTTCCTCTTTTTTCTTTTCGCCTTCTCCCTCTTCACGGATTACTGTCAATGTCACTTTTGTCCCTTTTTCTCCACGGATAAGATCAACAGCATCCACGATATCCATCCCTACGACAGGCTCTCCATTCACAGCAATAATCCGATCCTTAGCCCGCAGCTCTTTCCCTTCTGCTGCTGGTCCGCCTTCTACTACCTTTACGATGGTAAATCCATTCAGATCATCGCGCAATTGTGCGCCGATACCAAAGAGTCTCTGCTGAACATTAATCATAAACTGTTTTGCTTCATCAGGCGTGAAGTAAGCTGTATGGGTATCGAGCGAAGCCGTGACTGCTTTTAGGACGTGTGTTAAAGTAAGTCTTTCGCGGAATGCGGGGTCGGGATTGAGGAAGTCATCCTCGATCTTTGCTTGGCGCTTGGCAACCAACTGCATCATCTGGTCTTTATTTTCTGGGGCTAGCTTTGTAAAGGTCTCTAGCTGAAGTGCTCGTAATCGTGTGATGCGAGCCATGAGTTCATCGAGTGTTTTGGCCCAGGCAATATCTTTAAATTCTTCAGACCGGACATTTTTTGGGAGCTCATGCAATGCGATCTGTTTTTCCATCTCTCGTCTTCTGAGAATTGCAGATGCCATTTTTTGATCGATTTTTTCGAAAACAACAAAGGAATTATGGTGATAATCTTCAATAATTTCTTGTAACAAAGCATCGCTTGGCTTTAGCCATTCTATAATGTCTCCCTCGATAAAATAGGTTTTTGTGGGGTCTAAATTATCTAGATATATACCTAATGTGCGCTTAACAATTTCGGGAGTCAGCTCTTTATGAGTGGCATGCTGCGACATAATTTCTTGGACTTTTTCTGCTGTCGATTTGCTATCAATGGCAGGAAGTTTGGCGTCGAGAAAACCTATAAAAAAAAGATAGAAAAAAAATAGAACTTGAAAGAGTTGCCGCGGCATGTTAACCCCAATTAACGACTGTACCAAATATTTTTATCAGAATGGTCTTTGTTGTACAATGCAGGGATTTTACCATAGAGATCGCAGGGTAAAAATAAATCTCAAACTTTTTGAAAATTTTTGATGCAATTATTCTTTTAATTATGCATAATTTCAACCCAGATAGATGATTCGCTGCTGAATGGAGCGAAATATTTTTAAGATTTTATTAATAAATTACTTGATTTATATAAATAAAAAAGATAAAATTTAACTTATGCTTTTAAATCAAGATCAAATTAGGTACTTTTAATAATTACAAGGAGGTTATTATGCCTATTACTAAGGACACCAAAAAGTCCAAGCGCAAATCAGATAAAAAGAAATCTGACGCTAAAGTAGTTTCTATCACGGAAGCTGCTCGTATTAATGACGTTTCACGTCAAGCTATCTATATTGCTATTAAGCTTAATAAGCTAAAAGCACATAAAGAAACTACTCGTTGGACAATCAATCTAGCTGACTTAGAAGAATACCGTCGTCATAAGTATTCTCGCTCCAAGTCAACTTTTAATGGCGAGTTACTATTTGACAACGCTAAGGGCTACTATTCTATCAATCAAGTGGCTCGTATGCTCAAAGTTCCTGCCCAAAAGATCTACTATGCTACTCGCACTGGTTATCTTAAAGCAGTACGCAAAGGCGCTGCTTGGGTTATTCTCGAAGATAATATCAAGGAATACCGCAAGAGCTTTTTGAACAAAAAGAATAAGCGTAAAGCTAGCTAATCTATAATCTAGCTATATAATTGGTTCGTGCACGGGCACGAGCGCGGGCACGAACCAATCTTTCTTCTCATATTTCTTTCCTTGACAAGTCTAAAATATCCGTTACAATAAGCTTAAGTTTTATAAACAGATCAGTGAATCATAAGTATTCGAAAAAGCAAGTGTAAGGAATGTAAATAAAGAGTTAGTTATACGTGTCCAGGCATGTCGATTCATGCCTTTCACAGCTTATGTACAAGGTAATGCCCTAGCTTTATTAGCTACGCATGTTTGCACCTCGTACGCCTCTTTCGCTGCGCTTGGTGTGACCCACCCAATGCGCTCGCACTCTTGCACCTGGAGGTATTCTTGATTGCTGGTCGCAATTGGAGCAAACAATGCTTCCTTGGCATAGTAATCCTGAAGGCCCGCTGTGGGTGTACCCTCCTAGTAATGAGACTTGGAAAAATAAGATCGTTGAAGAATTTAATATCCATCCTGTTACCGCTCAGATTCTTGTCACTCGCGGTTTTACTTCTTTAGATGAGATCCACCACTATCTTTACGCAAAGTTGCCTGATCTCTTTGATCCTTTTTTGATGGAGGGGATGGATCGTGCGGTTCAGCGCGTAGCTGCAGCAATCAAAAATAAAGAGTGCATCTTGATTTATGGAGATAATGACGTCGATGGAATGACAGGAACAGCGCTTCTGGTCGAGTTTTTGCAATACATTGGGGCGAAAGTCTGCTTTTATGTATCGAGTCCTGGCAGTTCCCGTCAAAATCAGATTGTTGAGGCACTAGAGTACGCTCATCAGTTCGAGTGTCGATTGATGATTACGGTCGATTGCGGCATTACTGCAGCCGTCGAAATAGCTCGAGTGAACGACGCCAATATTGATGTCATTGTGACAGATCATCATGAGCCTACAGAGACCTTGCCGCGTTGCGTTTCTATTCTGAATCCCAAATTGAGCACAAATACCTATCCAAATAGAGACCTAACAGGTGTTGGAGTGGCTTTTAAGTTAGCGCATGGCATCACGAAGCAGCTGATAGCTGACGGTACGATTGCACCTAAAAAAGTGGACCTTAAGCGCTATTTAGATCTGGTTGCTTTAGGGACTATCTCCGACATGGGAGCTTTGCTAAGTGAAAATCGCATCCTAGTAAGATATGGCTTACGCCAGCTCCGCAAGACAAAGCGCATTGGTTTAGCAAAATTGATTTCAATTTCAGATCCCGAGTTGGAGATGGGAGAGGTTTCGACCTATACTGTAGCCTCTAAGATAGCTCCAAGATTAAACAGTTTAGGAAGAATTGATGATCCTCGTAAAGGTGTCGAGCTTCTATTGGTTAGAAATACGCAGATGGCCGAGAAGATGGCCCTTGAACTTGATCTGAATAATATTGAGAGACAGCGTATAGAAAGGACCATGTCAAACGATATCGAGACTAAACTCGCGGCACATCCAGACCTATTTCAGCGCAAAGCGATCGTTATCTCCTCTGACAGCTGGCATCCTGGCATTATTGCTATTTTATCGACACGGATTTCCAAATATTACAATCGCCCTACGATTATGATCTCTGTTGAGGAGGGAATTGGAAAAGGATCAGTCCGGTCTATTCCTGAATTTCCTGTGCTGGATGTATTAAAAGGCTGTTCAGACCTTTTGCTCAATTATGGGGGCCATGACTTAGCAGCAGGGTTAACGATTAAGGTTGAGAACATTTTACAGTTTACTGAGCGCTTTATTTCTGCCGCGGAGCAGCGATTGCAGAGTCAAGATATTATGAATAAGCTCTATCTAGATGCAGAGGTACATCTACGTGACTTAACCTTTGATTTGATGGAGTCGATAAGTTTGCTCGCACCTTATGGGAATGAGAATCCACAGCCCTTGCTATATTGTACGGCAAAACAGGCGTGGCCTCCTAAGGTAGTGGGCAAAAATCATTTAAAACTTTATTTAGAAGAGATGAATGATCCAGGATTAGTGATAGAGGGCATTGCTTTTGGCCGTGCGCATGCTGGGGAGGGACTACGCAAAAAAAATCTAGCTATAGAGGTTGCGTTTACTCCACAGATCAATAACTATCTTGGGCCTAGCATCCAGCTCTTGGTGAGAGATTTCAAAATCAAAGAAACCCTGAAAGTGACATCATGACAATCACAAAGGCACTAGAACCCCTTGTAAATCTTTACAATCGTGTAGAAAGCTATGTTCATTTAGAAAAGCCTACACAATATGCTAAAAATTGGTTAAACCATCATCCAGAAGCACTTAAGGCTAATGTCTTAGCGTGGCATGTATTTTATACAGGTACAATGGTAGCCTTTGTGACCTTCCTTCCTTTTTCTACTGTGACCAATTGTGCATTAAGTTTAGTAGCTGGTGTATCTTATCGAATTGGAATAGCAGGAAATTGCCCATTCAAATTCTCCATTCCCGCATGTTTGGGCGCAATGGCATTTTTGACTTCGAAAAGTTCATTATTGTTAATTATTAATGGACTGGCGTTCAAGTCGTTAGCTACTTACGCCATAGCAATCTTGGGGATAACACCTCTTGTTTTGTATGCATTGTGTATTGTGATAATCACTCATCGAGATGTCGAAGAGTATATCCAAAACTTACCTAAAGACCCCGGTAGCTGCTGCGTGAAATTGTCAAAACCCTTAGAGAGAACAACCAAAACATAAAGATAATTAATAACTCACCTTACGCAAACAACAAACAAATATTCTTCGCGTTTTCTTCTTCTTCTTCGCGACCTTCGTGGTTAAAAATCAGAGTAAAATCAATAGCCGCGGCTTTTTAGGGCCGCGGGCTATTTTACACTTTGCGATGATTGAGTTCGGCACGCTCTGCGCGTTCTTCTCTGTTATGCAGAAGGAGCATAACAGGAGAGGCAACGAACAGCGAGGAGAGAGTTCCAACGACAATTCCCACCATCATGATAAAGGCAAATCCAAAGATCGCCTCGCCACCGAATAGAACTAGTCCTAATAGAACCAGCAGAGTTGTTCCTGATGTCATTAAGGTACGGCTTAGAGTGATGTTAAGAGCATGGTTGACAATATCACGGAAGGGCATTTTGCGCATTAGCACGGCATCTTCTCTGATTCTGTCAAAAACAATGATGGTGTCATTCAAGGAATAACCGATGATCATCATGATGGCTCCGATCGCCTCTAGGTCAATTTGGATGGGGAAGCCTAGGTAATGGAAAAGTGCCATTGCTCCTAGGGTAATAATCACGTCATGGATGAGTCCAACCACTGCCGAAACAGCGTATTTAAACTCAAAGCGTACGGTGATATAAGCCATGATCGCTAACAGCGCAAGGACGATGCCAATAATGGCATTGTTACGCATGGTATCAGAAAATTGTCCACTCATAATCGTCCAGTGACGATCTAGCGTTGAAAGTTGCGCATCACTGATCTGCAATCCCCCTTTCTGCAATGCTTTGACCACCCAGTCAATGCGAGGATTGCTCAGATAGGAGAAAGTATAATGGCCAGGTATCTCTTCAGGTAGCTGGTAGAAGGGATGATCTTTTTCTTCCATGCTCATCCCCAGTTGGATACGGAGCTGCTGCGGATAGGTCAGCTGACGGACTTGGATATCATTAATGGTTGCACCTTGAGCGAGAAGGGCATCTATCGCCTGTAAGCGGTAGTTGACATCACCAGGCTGTTCTTGCGCTTCAACAACAAGAGAATAACCGCCGGTGAAGTCCATTCCAAAAATGGTATTGCGTTCTTTAATAAACAGTCCTACTCCTAATGCTATGACTAAAGCAGAAGCAATGACGACTTTACGCGTTTGCGCTAAGAAGTCGAAGTGGGCTCCTTTGATCCATTCTGCCATGTTTAACTGTTTATGCTTGGGATTTTGGACCCATCCTGCAAAGAAGTAGCGAGTCATAAAGAGCGCTGTAAACATGGAGGAAAGGATACCGATAATCAATGTCACGGCAAAGCCTCTGATAGGTCCAGAGTCAAATTGAATCAAAATCACTGCTACGATAATCGTGGTAATATTCGAGTCAAAAATAGCGCTAAAGGCTTTTCGATAACCTGCCTGTATGGCCGAGGCTATCCTGCCCGAGTGCTTAAACTCTTCACGTACCCGCTCAAAGACTAGCACGTTGGCGTCTACGGCCATCCCGATAGTTAAAACGATACCGGCTATACCAGGAAGGGTCAGCGCCGCATCTAGATTTTGGAGAACTCCCCACATGATGAAGATATTGAAGAGCACTGCACAGGAGGCTACAAGCCCTCCAAAGCGGTAGTATCCGACCATGGATATCACAACAAGGGCTAACGAAATCAGAGATGCCCTGATTCCTTTTGTGCGCTCTTCTTGTCCTAGTTCTGGACTGATGTTCTCCTCAGAAAGTATGCGTGGGGTAAAGCTCAAAGAACCTGCTTTCAAATCTGCAGCAAGCTGATTGATCTCTCTTTGCGTAAATCTTCCCGTAATGCTCGCATTGTCGCGCAAGGCTTGTCGCAAGTTAGGCATAGTGATGATATGTCCATTGAGTATCACCGCCATACGCCATCCGTGTCCTCCGGAATAGACCTCTTTGGGTGTCCCTACAATTCTGTCTTCAGAAAACTGTGAGGTCCAGGTATAAAAATCTTCGCGAGGACTTCCGGTTCCACCTTCATGCGTGGTGTCATAAGAATTTTTTACACCAAATGTCAGCATATTTCCTTGAGTTTGATCCCAACCAACCTGAACGTTGGAGAGGCTGGAACCTTCAAGAGCGTAGTTATAGAATATGATGACAAGTGGATTTGTCTGTCCATGCCACTCAGTTAAGTCGTCACCGCGTTGTACTCCAATGGTGGATAGTGTATCGTTAAAGGCGGTGGTAGGCCTATCTTCACGTGGATTGGCAAAACGCAATCCATTGTCGTAAAGAATTTGAGCCGCTTCGCTACGAGGCTGTACTGAGAGCTCGTTTCCTTCACCCAAATGTCTATAGGCAATCGCATTGATACTTTCGGCATCTTTACGGTTGGTAACAACGGCTTCGTTCCATACGGCTTGGAGAAAACTCTGTACAGCGCCTCCGATTTCGCGGTTGTACGGTTGGAATTTTTCGTTGGCAATATGAAAGTACATGGCGGATGCTTTGACAAGCTCGCTAGCGGAGAATCCTTGCGATCCTGGGAAGTCGAGAACGATATTGTTGCTTTCGATGCGGATTGTCCTTTCAGCAACGCCCATTTTGTTAACGCGTGTATAGAGTTCATTAACAGCTTGTTTTAGGTCATTGGGGTTGGTTACTGGTTTATTAGAGCTATCGCGCAGGCCGATGCGTACGGTTTTTCCACCAGAAAGGTCTAAGCCCCATTTCAAAATTTTGCGGTCATCACCTTGAAAGTATTTGATGGCGCTAATTTTTAAGTTTTGCCAATAGGGGTTTTGGGTAGGAGGAGGGATGAGGTAGTGTTTGCGGATATCGAGATCGACCTGAGCAGCAGAGTACTCTTCGCTCCATTTCAATAGATCTTCTTGCATGCGGTCGTAGATTCTATTTTGGGTCAAAATGCGCTGTTCGACATCTGTAAAGTCTAGAACGGCATAGCGCTGGCTGCCTTTGACGACAAAATTTTCGCGTGTGGCTTTAATCAGATCGCCATAATAGTCGCTTAATTTAAAGATGAAATCATCTTTAAAGCGAGGATCTACGCCAAAGCTATTCCCTGCAAAACCTGCAAATCCATTGCGTTGTAGGAGTTGAGACAGTTGCTTAACGTCCGCACTGAATGCCTCTGCACCTTCTGCTTTAGGATTGTCTTGGTATTTTTGTAGAACTGAGCCTAATCCTTTTGCAATTACGTAGATAGAGTCTGCCGAAAATCCTTCTGGAGGGGCTGAGGAATAGACAGCAGGAGCATAAACCACTAAGCCTAGTCTCTGCTTATCTTTAGGAAGTTCTTGATAGTGTTCCCATGAGTTGATTGGATAGGCAGAGCGAACAAAGTCGGGATGCTGTGGATTCCATGTAGTCGCTATCTGATCAAGAATTTGCTTTGCTTTTGTCTGAGCGACATAGCCTAAATCAAAGGTCAAAAAGCTTTGGCTATCTGTCAATTCATTAAGCTTAACAATAAATGTATCAGCACCAGAACTAAAATTCTCACGTGTTTCATTAGAAACACGCGCAATGTCGTCATAGATCCATTGATTCAGCTTTTCAACACGATAAGCATTCGATTCGCTCATGGTTGGGTTATCGCGAATGGCTACAACATCTTTATAGAACTGAACGGAGACTTGGTTGATATTCCAATCGATCACTAGCGCTCTGATCAGGGGATCAGCACCGCCTAAACTTAAAACTTGCTGTAAATTTTTTGGAGAAAGGTTTTTTCCGCCCTCTTTCAAAGCCTGCAGATACTCTGCCTGCGTTTTTGGCTTGGGTGCCTTTGCAAATACGGGCATCTGCTTTTTGACAATTTCGATCGCTTGAGTTAGTGCTTGAACTTGATTCTCCATAAGAGCAACTGACTGCTGCTCCTGTCCGGAAGCTAAATCGCCCTGCTCAATCTGCTGCGACTGCTTCTTCTTCAACGCCTCTAGCTTTGTCTTAACTTGTGTAAGGGTCGCTTCGAGCTGTTGTTGATACTTCTGAAATAGAGCCTCTCCCCTAATGGTTCGGCCTTCTGCCAGACTAGCAAACCAGCGTTCAGCAAGTTTTGGCGAGCCGTTGACGATACGGTTTCCATCGACTAATTCCTTAGCAGACTTGATCACCCAATCTTCTTGCACCTTATCTTGCGGGCTTTCTACAATGCCCAAAATCTGAGCTGCTAAACCACTTGGTGCTGTAAACGCTTCGGCCATTTGAGCGACACGGTCATAGGCAATCTGCTGATAGAGTGGAGTGGGGACACCCTCTTCATTCATAGGAGAAAAGTGAAAGAGTTTATCTACATCTGCGGGATTTAACTGCACACCAATTTGTCGTGCGACATAGACTTCAGTCGGTTGTTGATCTTCGCGAGGTGGATTAAGAGATAGCTGAGCAGGCACAAAAGGAATTAAGTTACCTGCAGAGGGTAAAAAGCTCTTAAACTTTTTAGCATCTTGCTCGTTGGCAAAAGTTACCTTAATAAGTTGAGGATTGTTTTCTTGCATCTCAATCGATAAAGGCTTAATACCCAACAACTTACTAAAAGAGGCTAGCCACTCTTTCGACTGCTCTTCAAGACTATTTACACGAGTAATAATCGATTCGGCAACCTCTTTAGCTCTAGGCGCATCGATAGATTGATGCAAAGGCTTAGAGTAGTAAAACACTGTAGGCAATATGTTATAAAGTGTCAGAATGATGACAGTGATGATCAGCCAAAACTGCCAGGGCTTTTGTCTCTCCATGGATTGAATTCCCTTCTGCTATGTCGATAAAGATAGGTATTACAATACTAAACTATCAAGAAATTGTCTAGAGAAGAAAATTTACCTCTTGCATAATTTATTTCCTTGCCCTTGCCCTTGCCCCTGCCCATGCCCGATTAGTGCGGTTTTTGCTTTCACTTAAATTACACACTTTGCGATGATGTTTCCTAAAACCTTTTCAGGGAAAGACCGGTGACAATCCGGCACTGTCCCGCAACGGTAATTGAGGATCCCTCATAAGTCCGATTGCCTGATTAGGTGCAACTCCCGAGGAGGAACCCATGTTTCAACAAATTCGCTTAAAACTCGCTCAAACGATTCATTCATTTTTTCTTTGGTGCTCATTTTCTATGCGTAGAGCCTGCTTGCATAGAATTTTGGGATTCATCTTTCTAGGAATGATGAGCCGCTTATTACCCCATCCACCTAACTTCACGGCCATCAATGCCATTGCTTTATTCGGCATTTGCTCTTTGGGGAATTTGGGTATCTCTCTTTTTACTGTATTCTCGACCATGTTACTTTGCGATCTTGTCATTGGGTTTCATTCAAGCATGGTTTTTGTTTACCTCAGTTACGGACTGATTGTGCTAATGGGATATTGGTTGAAATCAAAAAGATCGCTGATACGAAGCATTTTTTTACTTGCATTATCCTCTCTTCTTTTCTTCATCATTACGAATTTTGGCGTATGGCTCGTCGGTTCAATGTACCCAAAGACCATTATAGGGCTTGAACTGTGCTATCTCGCTGCAATCCCTTTCCTTTCAAACAATTTGATGAGCACTCTTTTATATGGGGGTATGCTATTTGGGTGGTTAGCACTCGCCGAGCGGGATATTCCTGCCCTGGCACCAAAGAACCGATACAGCTTAATTAATTAAATAGATACAGCTCGGAACAAGCGAATATCGCAACACTACAGTCTTGTTCAGGTTCCTTTAGACTTTGTAGAGACGGTTCCAAGGCATAGATTTTAATGGGATTATTTATGCTACATGAGTAAATAGAGCCTGTATTCCCATCGAATCGGTTAACTCTATATGAATGATAAAAGAAAGAAGATCATCTAAATCAAAAGGATAGTAGTCATTTAGGTTTTTGAATCTTTCAGATTCACTATCAACTTCTATTTCGAAAAGCTTATTTTCAGAAAATAAGTGCGTTTTCAAAGTATAACCACCATGGTCCTCTACTAACATAGAGCTTCCATTTGAATCGGCAATGGCCAAGTGAAAACCATGATGTGTGGCCACCATAAGTAAATCTAAAAAACATTCTTTATGTAACTGAGGAAGGATATAACCTGAATCCAAGATAAATTTATTTGTTCTTTCGTAATCCGAAGAGATCAAAATAATATCAACTCCTCGTTTTGCTAGTGAAGTATGAGTTTCAGGAAAAAGAGCATCGACTGTTGAAAGGATTCCTATTCTAGCATGAGGGAGATCTAAGATTTTAGATTCTTTCACTAATCCTGCTTCACCTGAACTTCTATGGATGTTTCTTACAATGTCATAGGACCCGTCGCTTAAGAAATAAATCAAAGCTTCTTCTTTATCACCCTCTCCAAGATCTAAATTAATTGTAGTCAAAAGTAAGCCGACTTTATTGATAACAACTATCTCTTTCAATCGATACCAAATGTCATCATCAAAACTTTTTTCCATTCCAAATTTAGTGAGTGTCACAGTTACAGCAAGTGCAGGAAGGACTAATGCATCGATCGTTTTGGTCGAACCTTTAATTAAGTTTTCAATTTTTTTAATATTATTCTCTGGGGCTGCCTCTGGAGAAAAGTTTGCAATAGCAATGTTTGATTTCCCAGATATGGGGAGATCTTCTATGATCTTGTTACCAGCTCCCTTTAAATAATAATCGTTTCTCATTGACGTATAGGCAGCTGGATTTCTCATACTAAGCGTATAAATTTGGCTTGAAGGAGCTCCTGCATTTGTGCGATTTATTTGAATATCTGAGTATAGAATAACATCTCCTGTCGCTTTGTCATCATCTTTTTTCCGGTACAATAAATTTATTTTTCCTGATGGATCAATGACTACCGATGCTGCATCGTTCATGTCGTATGTGTAAGTTTCAGAATACCTTAAGTCTATTTCCATTCCCCATCGGTTATTGACCATTACCCAGATTCCATTTTCAATTGCTCTTGTCCGCCATATCTTTTCTTGCCCTGCATTACCCCACCAGTTAGCGGGTACGAGTAAAACGTCAGCGCCTTTTACAGCAGCAATTCTACTCATATCGGGAAGATAAGTATCGGAGCATACGACTACAGCGATGCTTCCAAAAGGAGTATGGATAACCTCAACTGGCAAATTTCCACGATCATTCCAGCCTGCAGTACCTCTTTTGCGGTTGGTCATCAGGGAGCCTGTGGGCCCGAACATAATAACTGAATTGTACAGACGATTTTCTTCAGTTTTTTCAACTGCTCCAACAAAGACATAACCCTGATAACGACTTGCCAAATTTTGCATTTGAGCAAGTTCTGAGAAAGGGTTCTCAATAGCAAGATTGAGAGCTTGTTCTTTCGTGAGAGAGTATCCTGACAGTGATAGTTCTGGGGTTAAAACAATTTGAGCATTATTTTTAAAAGCTTCTTCTACTAGCACATTCAAATTGTTAATATTTGAATGAAGTTCGCCAAGACTAGGATTCCAATGTATAAGCGCAACTTTGACAGAAGTCTCGCTGCAAAATACAGAGAGTTCTAAACTGATAAACAGTATCCAAATTAATCGGATTATCTTACTAAATTGACTCATAATTTCAGTCTTTTCGAAATTTTTCTGATGTTAGGGATTTTAGTGATCTTCGCATGTAAATTTATTAGAATTTAATTGAACAAAACCATGGTCGCCCTCAATGGTGATTTTTCCAAGGTCTACTACAATGGGAGACTGAAAAACAGGTCCGTCGAATACAAAGGTGTGGAACTCGCCATTTTCTCCGCATGGATCAATGCTTGGGGGTAGGTCTGACAGAAATTCTTCATTGTATGATCTGCCTAAAAATGAAATAGGTAATGCTTTAAGATTAATGCTAGTGATGATTGCTTTAAATCCACTATTAATAATGCTTTTAGCAAGTTCAGATGTAGGTTTTTGCCATAAAGGAAAAAGAAGTTCAATTCCTGTTCCTTTCATTTTTTCTTCTCTGTAGGATCGAATATCTTCAAGAAATAAATCTCCAAACGCAATATGAGAGACGTTTTGATCCAAGGCAGTTTTTAGCAGTGTTCTCATTTGTTGTTCAAAACTTTGTTGGTATTTATTGATCCCTGCTTCTGTACAATATAAAGGCAGCCCCAGCTCTGAGGCTTGACTCTTTAGAAGATGTTCTGGCGTGCCATGCATGGCGACAGCGCGTGAAGTCGTTAGTGTAGTAAGTAATCCTTTGATTTCGTATTTTTTGTTCAACATTAATTGATGCAAAGCATACGCGCAATCCTTTCCAGTGCTCCAGCTTAACCAAATTTTTATTTTTTCCATAGAATCGCCATTTCAGTACATTTTGAGCTTCTTAGAGATGTGACAAAATTAATCCCGTGCTGTTCACTATAAGAATTAACAAGATGCCCCCTCCTTTGTCGGAGGGGGCATCTGAACTGTTATGTTAAAAACAGAATTTGCAGTTTGTGATACAGCTATTATAGTGCTGCGGCTGCAGGCTCTTTCGATGAGGCCTTTGTAGATTTTTCGCCAGTCAGCAACAAGAATTGCTTATTGAGCGAACGTACAGCCACTAACCAGGCGCCGATGGTAGCAACCATGATCACAGCTACGTAAGGAGCAATGGCTCCAAAACCTAACGAAAGGATCAATACTTGCTGGATGAGGGATCCACCCGACTTACCCAATCTTGCACCCACAACGTCGATAGCTGCTTTACCCTTTACCTTCGACTCTTGATCGAGGGGGATGTAAGCCATCTCTTTAGTTGGGTCGAACAGAGAGTACTTTGTCGACTTACTTGCTAAGTTTTGGATCATACCTAGTACAACGGCCATAGAAACAGTTGTCGCACCGAAATAGGATACAAATCCTTGCAGCAGTGAGCTATCTTGGAAGATAACGAAACTGAAGAATCCGAGACCAGTCAGCATGAGGATGATAGGTGTCAGCATTGCAGCAATGCCCCAACCAAATCGACGGATAATCCAGCCACCGATAAACATCATCGAGATATTTACGGCACCGCCAATTGTGGAAAAGAGACCCATAAAGGCGTTGTAATCGTTTGGATTGGAATGCAATTTATTAATTTGACCTTTCCATGTAACCTCAACAAGGTTAATAGCGATACCATATCCGATAACAAGCAGAGCGATGCAAAGGATGTAGGGAGACTTAGCGAGGAAGAGGAAGCTTTCGCTAATGGACATTTTTGGCTTGCTTTTCTTCGCTTTTGCTTGTTGAGCAGGATCATAGAAGCGTGTATCGGTGAGAACATTGCGCTGAATCCACCAATAAATAGCATAGATGCAGAGGCAGGCGATGACGACCATTCCCATCAAATAATTGAGGGTTATTTGCCATGCATCCACATCGGGAGGTAGTAGTTTACGGATGTTAGAAAAATAGATAATGGAAGGACCGGATAAGAGAAGTGCTACGTTAGCGCCCATACCGAAGAAGGTATAGACACGCTTAGCTTCGGTCACTTTCATAATATCGTTTGCAAAGCCCCAGAACATCAGGGAGAGAACAGCGCTTCCCCATAGTTCGGAAAGAATATAAAATAATGAGAAAGTCCAGTTACGGTAAACAGCGATCATTCCACCAAAACTTTCTGGTAGCGAAGCTTGCAGCCAGTTAGCAGATTCGTTAGGGTGAAGCATGTCGCGAAGAGGATAAAACACTGTCGCGAACAGAGCGAAGAAGATCATGAAAGGAAAGAGAGTGACATAGAATAGTTTTTCTTTGCTTAGGCTATTGCTGAGTTTTGAGTAGATCAGCATGAAGATAACGGCTGAAGGAAGGACGCCCCAGAATTTAAGGAAAGGGATGACTTCTGCACCACCAGCGGTCACGACGAGAGTATCTTTCGTGTCGCGTAGAATGGTGTAGTTAAAAGAGATGAATAGCATCATCAAAAACATCGGGAGCATTTTTTTGAGTTCGTACATATGTACGGGCCAAAAAAACGATCGCAATTTGCCGAATTCGGCAGTAGCATCTTGTGACATAGAATTATGACCTCAATTGGTTAGTATGATTTCAATCTTGAGAAAGAAATCAGCGATGTAAAAAAGTACATTATAATCTAAGCGGTAAAAAAAAGCAAGTATTTCGATACTATCTAGAGAGAGAAACGAAAAGCAAAAAAGCGTAAAGAAAAAGTTTATTCTTTACGCTTTAGCGATGAAAAACCAGAGTATTTATCTAATAGAGATTAAGCTTCTACTGGATGGTGATGCTGTGCTACCTCAATATAAGAGGTCCATAGATCTTGCTCTACTCTGCCTTGTCTGATGGATGCAATGAGTTCACGCTTAATGGCGCGGAGGTCATTACGTGGGGATAATTTGCGGATCATTTCTTTGTCGCCAGAGATACGAGCCATGTGGAGTAGTCTTTCAAGATCATTTTTGGAGAAAAAATAATGATCGCGACGCTTGCGTGATCCTCTAGCCGCTCTTGGTTTTGGAGAGACTTTATGAGGATTAGTGGGATGAAGAATGTGTTTTTCGATTTTATCGATTAAAGCACGAGGATTTTCATGCTTCATTTTTTTCATAGTAAAGTGATGGATATAACCACCCTCGTCAGCAGGAATGTATCTGCAAATATCATTCTCTTTATCTCCAGCTATTTTACGTACAGCTTTTTCGATAAGATCATTTAATTTATTTGCTTCAGTAGTTGCGTGACTCATTGTTTCCGTCCTTTTTTTGATATTTGGTGCAATATTGTTTATTTGTGCAACAATTGGCCAGTTGCATTGTCTGTTAACCGATTTTATTGGCTAGCAGTTCTGTTTAATAACGGAATTTAATGATTTAAATGATTTTTGTGCAACAAATTTCCTACTCTTTTTCTAATTCTCCAGTAAATAGCACAGTAATCATAAGAAAAACAGCATAACAAGAAATTCTCATATCGACTAAAATGCATAGTATTAAGTTACAATAAGAGGATTATCCTTAATTTTGTCGACTTAACTGTTTAAATATTAGAAATTTAACACAACTACCTACTATGCCATTACCCATTATGAGTAGCCCTATTAGAGAAAATTCTATCACCACTATCCTTGCTGTGGCAGCTGGAAAGGGTGGTGTCGGCAAATCGACTGTGGCGGTCAATTTAGCGCTGGCGCTACATGAAAAGGGATATTCTATAGGTTTACTGGATGCTGATATTTATGGACCTTCGCTGCGAAGGATGTTACCTGAAGTGAGACTTCCTCAGCAGGAGGGAGAGTGGATTGAGCCGGCTGTCTGTTTTGGGATAAAGATGATCTCGATGGCATTCTTTCGTAGGGAGGGACAGCCTGCAGCTATTCGAGCCCCTATTGCAAATAGTGTGATTACACAGTTTCTTAATAAAGTTTTGTGGGGAAAGCTCGATTATTTGATTATCGATTTTCCGCCTGGAACAGGAGACATTCAGTTAACTTTGGCTCAGCAGGGAAAGATGAGTGCGGCTATTTTGGTGACTACTCCCCAAGAAGTGGCATTATTAGATGTGCGGAAGGCGGCGGCGCTGTTTACGCAGATGCGTGTTCCGTTGTTGGGAGTTGTTGAAAATATGAGTTATTATCAGCCATCTCACCTTGTGGAGCCTGTTTACCTATTTGGAAAAGGAGGGGGAGCTAAACTGGCGGAAGAGGAGGAAATTCCGTTGTTGGGGTGTATCCCAATTGATCCAGCGGTGAGTTTTCGGTCTGATAGAGGTTTTTCGTTATTTATTGATGATGGAACTGGCCTACCTATGGCTGCAGAGGCATTTCGTACCATTGCAGATAATGTCCTTTCGGAATTGGATAAACTGGGAAATCGGACGCAGCAGCGCCGTATGCGCGAGTTTTTTCAAATTGATTCTTGCCATTTTTCAATTGTTTGGGATGATGGCCAAAAACATACCTACTCACTTAGTGATCTTCAAAAAGAGTGCCCTTGCGCAGCATGTGCGGAACAGTCCCCTCAGATTAATTCAGAAGTGCGTGCCCATGAAATGCATGGAGTAGGTAATTATGCTTTGAAATTTTCCTTCAATTCAGGCTGTTCCAATGGAATTTACGACTTTGATATGCTTTATCAACTAGGAGAAAGACAGTGAAAACAATTAAAAAAAATTTAACGCAAAGGCGCAGAGGCGCAAAGGCACAGAAGAGTTTCTTTGCGCCTCTGCGCCTTTGCGTTGAAAATTTTTTTTGCATGCTTCTAGCGCTAGTGATCGTAGCTTGCGAAACTTCTTCCCATCAAAAGGCCACTAAACAGTGGATGGCGGACGATGGACGCTTAAAGGTGTTGAGTACGACCGGGATGGTGGGTGATCTGGTGAAAACGATTGGAGGATCACATATCGACAATTTGGTGTTGATTGGAGAGGATTTGAATCCGCATGCCTATCAGCTGGTGAAAGGTGACGATGAAAAATTTGCTCGAGCGGATCTTATTTTTTATAATGGACTGAATCTGGAGCATGGCCCTAGCTTGCAAGCTGCATTGAGGAATAGTCCAAAAGCGGTAGCTCTTGGAAATTCTATTATGGAGGCTAATCCTGGGTTGATTTTGCACTATGATGGACAGCTAGATCCTCATATATGGATGGACATGAGTTTATGGGCAAAGGGCGTGCCTTTTATCGTTCAAGCCCTTAGTCAAGCGATGCCCTTACATGCTAAAGAGTTTGTTGCGAATGGCGAGCAACTTAAAACCGAAATGTTAAGTGCGCATCAAAAAGTGCATGATCAGCTTCAAAAAATTCCTTCACATAAACGCTACCTTGTCACCAGTCATGACGCCTTTAATTACTTTGCTAGAGCCTATCTAGCTGATCAAAATGAGAGTGATGAGGCATGGCAAAAACGCTTTAAGGCTCCTGAAGGATTAGCCCCTGATAGCCAGTTAAGCGCTGCAGATATTCAGGGAATTATCGACTACCTCGACAAATATGACATTATGGTACTATTTCCGGAATCTAACGTCAGTAAAGATTCCATAAGAAAAATTGTCTCCGCGGGAAACGAAAAAGGATTAGTTCTCACCATAGCCACTGAACCTCTCTATGCAGATGCGATGGGACCACCTGGATCTGATGGAGACACTTATTTAAAAATGATTGAACATGATGCTAAAATCCTTGCAAGCTATCTGCAAGGAAACGGCAAAGAAGAAAGAGAGACTGCATTAAATGCATCCCGATGAAAAAAAAGCATTACGCACTTCTCAACTAAGCGTTAACTATGGTAAGACCCCCGTTTTATGGGACGTGACCCTCTCCATTCCAGAAGGAAAGTTGGTAGGAATCGTTGGCCCAAACGGAGCAGGAAAGAGCACATTTATCAAAACAGTATTAGGATTAATAAAACCTATTGCTGGAAAAGTCGATTTCTTTGGTAAGCCACTCCCCGAAATCCGTCAAAAAATTGCCTATGTTCCCCAGAGAGAAACAGTCGATTGGGACTTTCCCATTACAGCCCATGATTTAGTTTTGATGGGTCGCTATGGAAAAATCGGTATTTTAAGACGACCCCGCAAAGCCGATCATGCAGCTGCAGACGATTACCTTGACCTGGTAGGCATGGCTGCCTACCGCGACCGACAAATCAGCCAGCTCTCAGGAGGACAACAGCAGCGTATCTACTTTGCTCGCGCATTGATGCAAGAGCCTGAGGTCTATTTTTTGGATGAGCCTTTTGCAGGCATTGACATCTCTTCAGAGACTGTCTTGATGGATATCCTGCGACGCCTGCGCACTAGTGGTAAAACAATTTTTGTTGTCCATCATGACCTTACGACTGTCGAAAGCTACTTCGATTGGATCATCTTATTAAACATGCGCTTAATTGGTTATGGAGAGGTTTCGCACGTTTTTAATCCCGAAATGCTAAATGCAGCTTATGGAAAGAGTTACGCTCTTTTTGATGAGGTATTGAAGCTTTCTCGGCAGAAAACGACTGGCATGGAATAAAAACGATGGATTTCACCCTTTTCGACTACTTCACAGATCCAGTCTTACGGGCTCCTACTATTGGAAGCATGCTCATGGGGTTAGCAGCAGGGCTAATTGGCGTAGTGGTCTATTTGCGGAAAGAGTCCTTACTGGGAGAAACCCTCTCTCATGCCGCTTTTCCAGGAGCTATCGCAGGCATATTTGTAGCCTCTTTCTTAGGCTTTACCGAAGATATAACTACCCTCTTCATGCTCTTGGGAGCTGGTATCACTGCTTTTGCCAGTATTTATCTGGTCAATTGGCTCCAAGTTAAAGTGCGTGTCCCCAGCGATGCTGCACTCTGTTTTGTCCTTGCAGCTACCTTTGGGGTAGGCATCACAGCTGCAAGCCAAATGCAGTTTACCCATGCCGCCGAATATCGCCGCATGCTATCGCTCCTTTATGGACAGACAGCTACCATGACAGACTTTCATATAGCACTATATGGAATACTCGCTACTAGCATCATTGTCATTTTGGCTCTGTTGCATAAGGAAGTTAAAATTGTCGCCTTTGATCGAAACTATGCATTCAGTTTAGGTATCCCTGTTAAAGCTATCGAAAGCATCTTCTTTTTTCTCGTAGTCCTGGCTGTGATTATCGGCATTCGCACGGTAGGCGTCGTTCTCATGTCTGCTATGCTTATTGCTCCTGCAGTCTCTGCTCGACAATTCACCAATCGCCTTTCGACCGTCTTCCTGCTAGCAGGACTCTTTGGCATCTGTGCAGGCTTTATCGGCAACTACTTATCTCTGACACTTACTCACAGTTTTTCATCTGCGACAACCAGAGTCTCCATCCCTACTGGACCTACAATAGTCTTAACAGCAGCTACTCTCTGCCTTTTTGCCCTTATTTGTGCTCCTGAACGCGGTTTAGCATCTCGCGCATGGAGAATCATGCTTTTTAGGTACCGCTGTTTATGTGAAAATATCCTTAAATGCATATGGAGACTCTCTCCTGAAGATGGAACGCTAACTCAAGAATTAGTTAAGTATTTTAATACTTCCCCTTCTCTGGTCAGGTTAGCCCTCCATAGTCTTAAGAGACAGGGCTGGATTCAGAATATTTCCCATCAAGTTTGGCGTTTGACTCCTGACGGAAAGATCAAGGCTGAAAAAATTGTTCGCCTTCACCGCTTATGGGAAGTCTATTTGGCAGATTATTTAGGCGTTGGTGCAGAAAAAGTCCATCGAAATGCCGAAGAGATGGAACATATTATCACTCCCGAACTCGAAGAGGCCCTCACCAAACTCCTCAAAGATCCCAAAACTGATCCACACCATCAGCCCATCCCATCCAAAAACCCGGTACTATAATTATGCTTGCAAGCTATGTACCTAATCCTTACTCAGACACAACCTTTTGGGAGTTCTTTCTGGTCCTCTTTCAGCGCATTGGATACTTTTTAATGGGCAAAGGAGAGCTTTCACTCGCCAGCGATGAGTTGCAAATGGCTGTTCTCGCTTCTGTGGCAATATCTGGAGCGCTTGTAGGCTCTTTCCTGGTACTAAAGCGCATGACAATGCTCGCTAATGCCCTATCTCACACAATACTCTTAGGCATCGTCCTTGTATTTCTCATCAATCCCAGTGACGATCTCTATTACAACATTCCCCTTTTCTTAGTCGCCTCTGTGCTAGTCGGAGCAGCCACAGCCTTTCTCACAGAGTTTCTAAACTCCACATTAAACCTTCAGGTCGATGCCAGCATTGGCCTTACATTTACTTCCCTCTTTGCATTAGGAATTGTCCTCATTACTGTTTTGACGCGTAACGCTCATATTGGGACTGAAGTTGTGATGGGAAACGTCGACGCACTTCAACGTGAAGACCTCTATTGGGCCCTTGGAATAGCCCTATTCAATGCTATTTTTATCTATTTATTTTTTAAGGAATATCTCATCACAACTTTTGATAGCGGATTAGCACAAGTTATTGGCTTCTCTCCTGCACTCTTTAGTTATCTATTGATGGGACAGACTTCTATTACCGTCGTGAGTGGGTTTAGAGCCGTTGGAGTTCTAATGGTCTTAGCACTATTAACAGCACCCACACTCATTGCCAGACAGCTGACTCACCGTTTTAAACGATTGATCCTTTTGGCATGCTTGATTGGAATTCTCACAGCTCTAATTGGTGTTGCCTTATCAAGACATCTTCTCTCTGTCTACGGCATCGCTCTTTCAACAGGAGGAGTCACAGTTTGTGTGATCAGCGCTTTTTATCTGATTACAATTATTCTCACGCGCTTATACAAACAGAGCTACGTAAGTCCTCATACCAGTAGCTAAAGGCAGCATCACCCCTGCAGCCAATGCAATGTTCTGCGTTGTCGGATTACGGTAAGCCTCAATTGCTAAGTGGAAAAATACTGGAATTGCAGCAAAGTGTGCTGTGGCGATAATGATTTCCAATTTAGTTGCAGCCCTTATGCAGAGTCCTAATGGTTCTGGCAATAAATAGAAAGATAGAGGAATTTGCAAAAGTTGAACAATTGTGATTACTTTCTTGACTCTCTCGGATTTAAAATTATCTTTTAAAGATTCCAAAGCCTGATAAGCAACCATAGAAGTAATTGCCGCTGAAGCAACATAAGCAGCTCCAATTGCGGGATTTAAAAGCGAAAAAAAGAATGTACCGCCATATCCGCACACTGCAGCTAAAGCGACGCCTCCAGCCATATGAAAGGCTGTTTCACTAGTAATTTTTTCACGAATAGACTCAATATAATTCATTTTAACCCTCTATTAAATCAAACTAAATGAAAACTATAACAAATAATTATAAAGAAATTTTAAAGATTGACAACTCACCTTACACAAAAACTATTTAACGCGACCTTCGCGTTAAATAGTTTTTGTGTAAGGTGAGTTATTTAGAAATCGAATTCATGAGGGTGTCTTCTCCCCTTCGACGCGAGAGATTG
Source organism: Chlamydiota bacterium (assembly GCA_013287645.1). GTDB lineage: Bacteria > Chlamydiota > Chlamydiia > Chlamydiales > JABDDJ01 > JABDDJ01. The sequence goes on from JABDDJ010000001.1 coordinate 98,574, forward strand.
TTGCAACCATTCATCTTTTGTGTATTTATCTATATAATCATCACAGTATAGATGATTGATCACTCTGATAACTTCCCATGAATGATTAAATGTAGAATACTTGAGAGTCACTGCTAAATATTTTTTAATTAATTTTAAAAATTTTTCTTTGCCTATAAACTGCTCTTTCTTAACTTTATATTTCTCAATAATGACCATAAGGATATTCGCCGCTTTAACTATCACATCAGGACTATTTTCTACATGTTTCAGACACCCTGATACAATCGCCATTAATTCGTTTTCTGATAAATTCAAATTGACAAGCCGAGAGATGTAAATGATTAATCCACCATGAATAGACTGATATTTTTCAAATGGAATTAATGGAGTAATATTTAACAATTTTATGGACCGTTTAACAATGAGATCATCTATCTCTACTACCTTAGTAGCCAGGCCATCAACCTTTTTTCTAAGACTATCGGTTCGTTCCATAAAAAGGAATTTGAGATTTTCCATTAAAAGAATCACATAATAGAGTGTACAATTATGGTTTTCTACGCTCTCTAAAGCTGGTAAAAGAATCTTAGTTGCCTTTTCAATATTTTTGCGTAGGGCTTTCATCTTCGGGTATTGTTCCACCCAATCAGGATTCATCCATTCATAAAACCTGAGTATCCAAGTCTGTAGAAAAGAGAGAATACAAAAGTCAGGATCACCCAGATCGGTAGAAAGTTTGATCATTCCATCGAATAGTTTTAATACATTCTTTAATAAATTTTCATTTTTAATGAAAGGTATTGACGACTCAATTAATACTAAATAAAAATCTGAAATAATAGTGGTATTCAGCTCTTCAGGAAAGGCTTGATATAAAAGAGAATCTTCTTCCTCAAGCAATTTTAATAACTGTTCTGCACTTTTAACAGAGCTGATAGCCAATTTCCAACACTGATAGCGCTCATTAAAATTCTCATTAAATATCTCTTTTTCTTCCATTTTGATTAAAATCTCTAAAAGGTCTCCTCTTTGCAAAGCCTGCATTTTGTGCACATATTCAAAAAAGTTTAGCATGCATTTTACATCCGGAATAGGATAGCGTATCAGCATGGTAACAAAAATAGACAGATTATGAGACTGAAAATAAATAGAATCAACCTTCTGAACACATTCTAAGACCAATTTGTTAATTTCTAAATATTTCTGTTGATTTTCAAAAACAGTAATCTGAGCTAATGCTCTGATACAAGAGAAATAATCGTTGTTATTTCTAAAAAAATAGGCCAAACTCAACCATTTTTCTTTGTAAAATTCTTCTTTTTTATGAGGAGAAGAGAATTGTCGCAATAAATCAAAAAGTGAATTAAATTCTTTCAAATTGAGCTTAAAGGATTGGATGCAACATGCAAAAAGCCTTTCCACTGTTGGTAAATCTAAATTCTTCGAATATGTAGGAGTCTCAACTAATGTTTTAGCCATTGCGACAGATGGCTCTATTAAATTAGCATCCAAGCATCGAATAAAGAATTTTTTTACTAAATTAAAGCCTTCCATTGTATTAGAAAGCTCATTAGCTACTCTATGAAATATAAAATTCTGATAAATAATAAGTAATAGAGATCCATGGATAGGAGCTGAACTTAGAAAAATCTCTTTCAAAGATTTCAATTTTAATAATTGAATCTTTGTCTTATCAATCCACAATGTTAGAGTTTGAATTACCTGTAATTTGACTGAATTTTCTCTGATCTTTTTTATCGTTTCATCCAAATCAATCAGAAATTCCAAAAGACATTTCTCTATCTCTATGCGGTAGGCTATGCTTCCACCATATTTGACATAAGCACACTCTAATAGATTTGATACTAATACCAAGTATTTTTCATATAAAGAGTAGTCGACTCTACCTTTCGGATGAGAAGTTAGTATATATAAAACATATTCCAATATCGGAATGATCTTAAGTTTGTTTTTTTGTAATATTTTCTTTGCTGAGTTCACCAAAACTTCAATAATACCATACTGCTCCTGGTCAATTTCAGCTAAATACTGCGGTCGACTAATCTGGGAAATGAAAGTGATAAAATTTTCCCATTCAGTCACTCTCAAAGCTAGTTTATTATTATTAAAAATTTTTTTTAAAATTTTCCAATGTAATACTGTCAGCCACTCTGGAGTTACTTCATAAGGTTTTTTTTCTAAAAATGTTCCCCACTCTTTTTTTTCTATCATCAAAGAAAACAGTTCTTCATAAACGTCATCAAATTGAGGCAGTACAATAATCGTATTCCATTCTGTGTAGATACGATTAAGCGCCTCTGCCAACACTCCTGCCCTGATTTTTCTTCGAACAAAGATAAAAACGATTTGAGGAAGATCTTTGCAGTCCAAAGACTCCAAACCGTTCTGAATAAGGTCTTGTACTTGTCGACGCGTCCAACCCTTCTCACTTAACCTACAATGTGTATCGAGGTCATTACATAACTTTTCTCTCTCTTCAATAAGTTCATCATAGGGATACTTTTGAATAATTTCACAACGCTCTTCAATAGTGTCAACACTTCCTTGAGGCATTGTATTTAAATATAATAATATCCACTGAAGAATCGTCTGTTTTGGAAATTTAGGATGCATCTCTACAATAGCAAATCCCTCTTTAAACCATTCCTTAAATTGAAATATAGGCAGTACTCTATTAATAAAATCTATTGCCAACAGATGATTATTACATGCATGAAAGACACACTCTTTAAAACAAGGCGGTATGGAACCCCATTTATTATTTTTCTGAAGGGATATAATGCTTTCTACAAGCTTATAGATGAGTATTTTATCATCTATCGTGGCTTCAGTGTATATTTTAGACCAGATACGCAACGCTAAAAGAGGCTGCTGTGGCAGAACTTGAAGAATAAGCCTCCTACCCTGTTCAAAAGCTTCTTTTTGAGTTAATTGATAGCTATTCCTTTCCCATAGCTGAATAAAAAATTCTCTGTAATCAACATTCGGAGATTGAAAAAAAGAACTTAACAAATATTCAACAAGCTCTTTTTTTGACATTTTTGTATTGAATTGTATCTTCACATTTTTCGTTATGTTTAGAACAAGATGACTGATCAGTCTGGCTAGATAGGTCCTATCTTCATTTCTATCTAGGCTGCAATATAGATCAGGAAACCTTTCAAGGATTAATTTAAGAAGTGCATGATCCTTTTGCTGATTGGTACAGTGTATTAAAAGTGCAAAACAATAAAGGCTATAGCTATATTCAGCATGGTCTAGACCCTTTTTCAGCACATCGATTAACGTATTCAAATCCAAATTAATTTCAGCGCCGTACCGGGATATTTGAGAAGGCTCTAAAGAGGTACAGAGCAACATTCTTGCGCATGTAATGAGCACCTCTTTCCATCCTTCATTAAACTCTATAGAGTTCTGTATGGCAGGGATGAATGCGTCGAAAGCTAAAGGCACCGGAATATAAACAACATGAGTAGGTCTGCGCAATATCACCGAGGCTACAGGCTGTTCTAAGTGCTCTGTCAATATTGCCGAGAGCTCTGTCCACTTTCGTCCATTGATTGACTGCCAAAGTGAGGTAAAAACAAAGAGTTGAACACAGCTCTTAATATCACTTAAATGGGCTAATCCTTTCTTACTGATCTGTCTAATCAGTATTGGAAGTCCTTCCTCTTGAACAGCATCTTCACCTAAAAATTTAGGACTGAGCTTCTGCCAAATAATAGAAATAACCTCCTCGGTTATCTCTGGAACATTACCCTCTTTTTGAATTTCTTCGAAACTGTACACGGCTATCAGCGCTAACGCTAAATAATCGATCGAATGTTTATCATCGGAGTGATCTTCAACAGCTTCTATTAATAAATTTGCCAAAAAATTTGCTAAAAAGGAGCAGGAAATTTCTCCATAAAGACTTTTTATCTCGGCTATATTAGCCATAAGAAGATCCACAAAGTCTTTTTTAAAGCAGAGTTTAAACCCGCGAGAAAGATCAAAAAGAAGGCGTACAAAACCTTTTTTATGTGTGTTATAGACATTTTTAATGCAGCGAAAACGGGTAAGACGTGCTAGAATTGCTCCCCAAAAATCGTTATCCTTTGCCACCGGGCATAATTTTAATCTTTCTAACTCAGAAACATTGTTCAGCTGAGAAATGAACTGCTCGATCTCATTGATCAGGTCTAATGTATTAGAATAGAACCTAGGCTTTATGTAATAAAAGACCCTGCCTATATCCATCTTGAGACTGTCAAATAAAAATTGTCTTTTTTGCTTGTGGGAAATAACTAGATCATTTGGTCCGATCCCAGCCATAAAAAATGTATTTCCTGACGGATCAATAACCTTTGCCTCTGGCTTGGAAAAAGGATCAATGCAGGTGAAATCTTTAAAAGCCACCTGACGTACTTCTTGCATCTGTTCTAGAGTAGGCAATGCCGTTAAATATGTTTTAGCAGCAACATAGGTCAGCATCAAATTTCCACCAACCTGCAACATCTCTATATCCGATCCGGTCGCTTCGATTAGCCAATCTGTATCGACAGCTACATCTAATTCCCCCTCAAAGATATTAAACTGTTCTAACAACTTTTCAAGATTTGGACGTAAAACATTTAAAACCAACTTATAGTAATGCCCATTTTCTGCCTTATGGATTTCGTGAATCTTACTCCCCTTCAACCACTGTGTATCAGCCTTGCCAAATGCTTTCTGATTCATCTTGAGCCGAAGAAAAAATAGCATGCCTCCAATTCTTATCTTTGCAGTACCAGCACTAGAATAATTTTTTAATACATTAAGGAGAGCTTGCCACTGAACGCGAGTCCATGCAGGAGGTTTTTTTTTGTTTAAAGACGGATCGGGAATACCATGAGAATCAACAATGCCTCTCCTTTCCAATTCTTGCCGCATACGATCAGAGGGCAATATACAAAAAGGATAGATCTTCTCTTCTTTGGCAGTTTCTTCAGATATAGAAGTAGAAAAAACCTCTCTCTCCATCTCCAAGGTTACCCTCGATGGAGATGAGAGTCTAGTCACGGATAAAGACATTTTTCTCTCTATTCTTATTGAATTAACCAAAAACTATAGAGAGATCTATATTAAGCTTCAATGCTCAATAAAGTTGTAGAGCCATCCTAACAAAAATAAAAAGACAAATGCATCAATAAATCCATAAACAAGCCCTATAATGCTCCCAAAAAACGAAACAGAATAGCCTGGATAAATATCTACCATCAATGAAAGAAATATCGTCGCATACCCTGTAATCATGCTTAACCAGGTCAACAGAAGCATTGCAACTCCCCAAATAATTCCTCCTGCAATGCCTAAACTCTTAGGGTTTATCACAAACATAGAAACTCTCTCCTAATTATTGGATAATTTCATAAATAACTGTCACATGTGCCTGAACATCCACATCTCCCCTTGCAATAGGTGGAGAGACATTTGCTGCTGCTCGGCTAAACATCATCGGTTCGGGCTGTCGTGGCATAGGCTGTAGGGATGACTGATCCAGATTCACCGACAAAACTTTACCTAGCCTTACCCCCATACTAGCTGCCAAAGTCACCGCATCATTCCAAGCATATGCTGCAGCCTCTCGGATCGCCTCGTCGCGATAATTGCGAGCATCATGAAGCCCGAAAGAGATATCATCAATGGCATTGGCGCCCTTCTGGACTGCAATATCAATCCATCCCCCTAGATGATCAATCTGCTGAGTATTAATCAAAAGCTTATTTTCGACACGATACCCGCGTATTTCAGGAGTCCAATCATCAGGAGCCTTCAAAGGTCTGTTCGTAAAGAGCGGATAGAGTGAAAATTGACCCGTCTGGAATTCACTAGTCTTCAATCCAGCCTCTTTCAAAGCATTAATCATATTCACCATCTGATCGCTATTCAGTTGTAGTGCTCCCGCTGCTGTGGTGGCCTCAGTCGAAATCCCTAAGCGTAAAAAGGCTTCATCTGCTGGTCTCTTTAGGACAGCGTGCCCAGAGACAGCCAATTGAGGTATCGTAGGACCCTTGGCATTTAGGGGAATAAATACTATTAATCCAATTAGAATAGCAATCCATTGTCTATACATAGAGAAGTGCCTACTTTAAGAAGTTGTCAAGGATCTTATTTAATGAGCAAAAAAAAATCAATTTTTAACCAGAATTTTGGGTTTTTATCTTCCTATTTTTTTAAGAAACAATTATTATTACCCCTATGAAGCGCTCACGAATTGTAAAGAAATGTTTTAAAATAAATAAAGAAATGTTTTAATAAATATTAAGTTAATATGTATAAGTAAATCTTAATAAATTAACTATTTGAAAGGTTCAACTATTTGAGGTTTATACTATGCAAAAACCAAAAATCATCCTTATAGAAGACGAAGAAGATATCGCTGCCTTGATTAAACTCCAGGCTGAAATGTCCGGCTATAAGCTACATGCCGAAGTAGACGGACTCAACGGCTTACGAGCCATTGAACGAGAAAAACCCGATATCATTATCCTAGACATCATGCTCCCAGGGCAAAGCGGACTAGATGTCTGCAGAAAAGTCAAAAATAACCCAGAACTTAAAGATATTCCCGTCATTATGATTTCCGCCAAGAGCGAAGAATTAGATATCGTCCTAGGACTTGAACTCGGAGCTGACGACTACGTCTCTAAACCCTTCTCCCCTAAAGTCCTCTTTTCAAGAGTAAGAGCAGTCTTACGTAGAGGAAAAGAGCCCGAAAAAGCCCCCAAACTCGTCAAATTTGGGCAATTCAACATGGATGTAGACCGCTATCTCCTAAAGAAAAAAGATAAAACCCTACAACTTACCCTCTCTGAGTTTGGCATTCTCAAACGCCTCTTGCTAAGCCGCGGTAAAGTCCTCACTCGTAACCAGCTCCTCGACGATGTCCAAAATGACGACGCCTTCATTGTAGACCGTAACATTGACGTGCATGTTGCCGCTCTACGCAAAAAATTAGGGCCAAACTTCCACTGGATCGAAACCGTACGTGGCGTTGGCTACCGCTTTAAAGAAGAGGAATAAACTAAAATACTGTGATCGCTCTATCCTCTGTGACCATGCGCTTTGGCCACAAAATCCTATTTGAAGATGTCACACTACAATTAAACCCCGGCCGCCATTATGGCCTTGCTGGGGCAAATGGTAGCGGAAAATCCACTCTTTTAAAAATTCTCGCTAAGGAGCTATCTCCAGATAAAGGCGACATCTCTACCCCCGCAGGGATTTCCATCGGAACCATGCGGCAAGATCACTTCCTCTTTGAAGATACAAACCTTATCGATGTAGTTCTTCAGGGAAAGCCTCTCTTATGGAACGCGATTACTCAGCGAGAGCAGCTCATAGAGGCCCATCCCGTGTTTGATCATCAAACATGCGTCAAGCTCGAAGCTATTGAGCATGTAATAGCCCAGCAGCAAGGCTATGTAGCCGAAAGCCAAGCAGGAAAACTCTTAGTGGGTCTAGGGCTACCTACAGAACGCCATCAACAGCCCATGCGATTACTCTCGGGGGGATACAAGTTACGCGTTTTGCTAGCTCAATTACTCTTTGCCGATTGCGACCTGCTTCTCTTAGACGAGCCCACAAACCACCTAGACCTCTTTACCATCCGCTGGCTCGAAGAATTTCTATCCAACTTCAAAGGTACCCTCGTCGTAGTCTCGCATGACCGCACATTCCTCAATAGAGTCTCAACAGATATTCTAGACGTCGACCATAAAACCATAAGCAACTATCCCGGTAATTACGATACCTTTATCACAACAAAGAACCTGCAGTTACTCCAAAATGAAAAACAGATCCTCACACAAGAAAAACGCCGAGACCAGCTCATGGAGTTTGTGGACCGCTTTGGTGCAAAAGCTTCAAAGGCACGCCAAGCCCAGTCAAAGTTAAATCTAGTCGAAAAACTCAATACCGAAATTTCAGATAAAGTACTCGCACCCACATCCAGAAGAGCCCCTCATTTAAAACTTGCTTTAGAAAAAGCCTCCGGTGTACGCGTCTTAAAAATAGATAATTTATGCAAAAATTATGGCTCCCATGTAGTCTTAGATAATGTTTCACTAGAGATAGAGCGCGGAGAGAAAGTCGCTTTTCTAGGCGTTAACGGTATAGGAAAAACTACCCTCCTAGAGATTATTACAGGCAGCATACCACTCACTTCAGGCACATTTGAATGGGGCATCAACGCCCAGTACACCTACTTTCCACAAGATCCACGAAAAGCCTTAGAACTCGATCAGACCATCCTAGAATGGGCCTGCAGCATCGATAGACGATTCGCTGAACAGCAAGTGCGTGCATTGCTCGGAAAAATGCTCTTCGAGGCCGATACAGTCTATCAAAAAATCGATTCTCTCAGCGGTGGAGAGATGGCAAGGCTCATTTTAACCAAAATGATGCTCTTAAAGACCAATGTGTTGATCTTCGATGAACCTACTAACCACCTCGATATGGAATCCATCGAGACCCTACTGGAAGCCTTGAAGAACTATCCAGGAACCGTCCTGCTCGTCAGCCATAACAGATATTTTGTCTCCAGCTTTGCTGAAAGGGTCATAGAAATACAACCTACCGGAATAGTCGACTATTGCTGCACCTACAACGAATATATCCAAAAGCGCGAACAAGACCTGCTTGATAGAGACAAAACGCGTCCTGCTACCAAAGAAAAAACAGCCACGCCCCCACCTTCTCACGACGAGGTGCGAGAGCAACGCAAACGACGCACACAGCTTGAAAGAGAGATTAAATCCCTAGAGGAAGAGAGCTCTCGCTGTGAAAAGGAGATGATAGCTTTGGATAAAATCTTAAGCGATCCCTCTTTTTATGAAACAGCACCACGACATGAACAGGAAAAAACCCTCCAACAAAAAAAGCTCCTAGAGCAAACCCTAGAAGCCGCTATTGTCAAATGGGAAGCAGCCTGCAAGGCTCTACAACAGATTTAAGCAGAGGGGTGTGGACATTCAAGGACTAAGATGTCCATGAGTTAAAAAACTAGGGATTCTAAAGAATTTCCTACTATCAAGCCTTCGACTTCAAGAAAATATTTGTCATATGTACACATTACACAACCCTGTTCAAGCGCCTGGGCTGCTAACCATATGTCGTTCGTAGGAATAGGCTTTCCTTTTCTTTTAAGCGCTGAGTGGACTTGATTAAAGAAATGTGCTGTATCCGTTGTAATATTAAATATCTTTATTCTTGGCCTTTCTAAAAAGCTTTGCAATTCTTCACGATTGCGTTTAACTTGAGTTCCTCCAGTAAATCCAACTAATAGTTCTCCTATTACAATGGGACTCATACCAAGTACTTCAACGTGTTCAAAGACGGATTGAATGCGACTGTCTCCGCGTTTAAAAGCTGAGTATGTATTAGTGTCAATCAATAGTGGTCTCATTGCCAAAGCTCATCATCGATAACTTCAAAAGCTTTAATATTCTTCTCAAATAACTCGGCTTCTTCTTCAGTCCATGTTCCTGCAAGATCATCTAAATCATGGTAGATTGTTTTTTTCTTTTTTTGACTTAAACCAATACCTTCCTCTACAAGCATTAAAATCAAAAAATTAATGCTCACATGCTGCTCTTTCGCTTTGCGTTTTAAAATTTTCATGACCTCAGAGGGCACGCCTCTGAGGTTAAAGTTTGAAGAGGTCATATTTCATACCATAGTTGATACCATTATGATATCATTTAATGATATTTTTGCAAAGAAAGGTGCTTATTGCGCAGTAGGCAATAATGGAATGATGTCCTTCTTAAAGTTGAGAACTTCTGCACGAATAGCAAGAAACAAGATATAGTTTCTTAAATCGATCTTGGCCTCCGTAAAATAGGGTAAATTAACTACCCCCGCATCAATAGTGACTTCAGGCAACCCTGAACCATAATTATAAGGGCTAAAAACTGACATGAACCCAACAGGAAACGCTAGTGAAATCTTTGAAGGTTCTAATAAAGTATGAGAAACATAAGAGTTTTCTGAACTATTATCAGGGAAAATAAACCCATCCATTCGGTAATTAATTATAAAATCTTCCAACTGTGGGACACCTTCTGCTGAAAAAAGGACAGCATGAGAGCTTACAGACAGGTAGTTGGAATCAAATTTATCATTGATGATTTTACCTAGCTCTTTTCCATCCTGGTCTGTAATTTTAAAAGTAATGCTACCATCTGGATTTTTGAAAGCCTGCGCCTTAGCAGCCAAGCCATTCTTTTCATCAGCCAAGACAAAAAGATATGTCCCTTTTTTCCAAGTAATCTTAACTTTTTCTTCTTCTCTAGGTTCATTCATAGTGGAAAAGGATAAAGTCTTATTTTTGTTCCAAGCCTTCTCGTTAGAATCCGATACACCGTAATCTCTGAATGTAGATAAAGAATAAAGAGGACTAAAGGCGCAAATTAACAAAATCACCGACGTAATAAATTTACGCATAATCCCTCCAAAAATAAACTATTTATATTACATTCTCATTATAAATGTTAGGCTATTTATTAATATTAAATTCAGTCCATAAATGTCCACTCGCCTCTGTATTATTTTTAAAAAACGGTAAAGTTAGATATAATACGATTAGAATAATTATAACTAATTAAGAAGTATACTTATGATTAAAGATATTAAAGACTGCATGAATTTTCTTGATTTTGTACAGAACTCCTATAATTCCGGTAATTTACCCAAAGATCACCAAAAAGAAATTACTAATAATTTGGATCGAATCAAAACTTACAGTGAGCAGTTGGCAAAAAATTTTCCCAGTACAAATGATTTAACTACACCTCAACCGTTACCGAAAGGAATAGCAGAAGTCAAACCTCCTAACTTGCACAACTTGATTAAGTTATGCGCTGATCAGATGGAGCTATGCGTTAATCAGATGGAATACGTGAAAGAAGCTTTGCCTTCCACACAACAAACCCGCTCTAAACAACAATCTTTAGAAGCTGCAAAATTGCTCCACACAATACAAGTGCGCTGTCAAGAACTGCTCGAAAGGACTTCTGAATCTGTCTCATCGCCTAAAACTTCTAAACCAGTCTCATCGCCTAAGCCCTCATCACCTAGTCCCTCTCAACCTGCGCCTACCTCAGAAATCCAGCAGCTGGCCCAATTTGGTTTAAATAAACCCATTACTCTGTACGTATGTGGAACATCAGATACTCCGACAGCCGATATTACAGATGCTCTTCGGATACTGGATATACATCTTAAAAACGCAGGGATTGAAAAGTGTTTTACCATTGATCAGATTACCAAAAGTCAAGCTCTATCTGACGCTAAAACTTTTACGGATTCAAAAGGTAAGAAAAAAGAGAAAACGATCCCAGATGCTGTTATTTTTTTTCAAACAATTAGTGCCGCCCGTCCCTTGTGGAACGAGACTCAGATTGATCTGGCAAAGTTGATATTTAAAAAATCTACCGCTGTTGATCCCATTGGTAACAGTAAGGTTATTCATATTCTTATTTCTAATTCGCTGCCTAGAGGAAAAACTTCAACTGATTTTTTAGAGCCTCAAGGTTTAATAAATAAAGGCGATCTAGAAAATTTTATTAAATATGTTAATTATAATGCAAAATACTCAGAAAATAATAAAGAAATAATTAGAACTAACCTTAATCCTACCAGTAGCATTACACATCCCTTGTTTTGTGTGAGCACTAATGAACCTGTGGCTTCAGATGAAAAATCCATCATAGAACTTAAGGGTTTAGTCGCTCATTTAAAGTGCATGTTAAGAAACACTGCCGTACTTCAAAATCAAACCAGCTCTCAATCTTCAAGTTCATCATCGAGTTCTTCTTCTGCAACGCCTACTCCCCCACAAACTGTCGCTATCCCAGCACCAGTAGCAAAAAAAGAGCCGCCTCCAGCCGTTACTCCTACTCCTGCAAAAGCGCAGCCACCAGCAGTTACTCCTGCTCCTGCAAAAGCGCAGCCACCAACCGTTACCCCTGCTAAAGTTACAGAAGTGCAAAACAAGGATGTTCCCGATATAAGAAGGTTGTATGTAAATTTTGAATCAGATATAAACCTTGAATTGGAGGAAACAATATTTGAAAAAATTAAGCAAGCTTTCAGAACTCCATACGAAATAGTAAAAATGACGAACAAGAATAGAAAGCAAGCCTCAGCTGAAGAAAGAAAATGCGGCTTCGTGATTTCTGTTTATGGTAAAGGCGGCGATGCTAGTGATGCATTAAAGCATGGAAAAGATATCCTTGAAGGAAGCGGTACAAAATCTAACCCGATTAATAAACGCATCTATACTGCGGATACGGAATCCGCAGTAACAGATGAGTTTATTAAACAAATAGAAAGGATTCTAGTTAGTAGGCAGTAGGGGGATGATCTCGCTTTCAAAGTTAAAGATCTCAGAACGGATGGCAAGAAACAGTACATAGTTTCTTAAGTCAATATTCACATCTTTAATATAGGGTTTATTTAACAATTGCGCTTGAATTGTCCATGAACTTTTCAAGGCATTCCCAACGATCATGCTAACTGTAGCGAATTTCTTGTCTGGGTCTTCACCAGGATTAAACATAGAATGATAATGTACAAAGCTTTCTAGGACACCTCTGTATTGACTAAAATAGTCTTCTAGCTGTGGAGCTCCTTCAGCAGAGTAGAGAATAGCATGCAAACTAGCAGACCAGTAATAGGGCTCAAACTGATCATTAATGATTTTTCCAATCTCTTTGCCTTCCTGGTCTTTAATAGTAAAAATAATGCTGTTTTGTTCAGGATTTTTGAAAGCCTGAGCAGTGGCTAAAGAGTTGCCTTTTTCATCGGATAAAGCAAAGAGATACTCCCCTTTCTTAGAGTTCCACGTGATTTTTATATTTGCTTCAAGGGAGGTAGGGGTATAGATAGATATTGTTTTATCTCGGTACCAGGATGTCCAATTAGAATCTAAGCCATAGAAATCATCTAAATTAGATAATGAATAAGCGGGACTTACGGCAAATAAAAATAAAATAACTGATAAAATCAATTTACGCATAATACTCCTGTAAAAGTAATATTTTAATCATAATAGTATTATAACGCGTAAATATTAAGAAAAAATAAATTAATTTATTTAATACCGGCAGCTTTACGTAACTCAGCGACACGATCGGTATGCTCCCAGGTAAAATCGATCTCATCGCGACCAAAATGTCCACCAAAAGCAGTTTGGCGATATATAGGTCTTCTTAATTGCAATGTGTTAATGATTCCACGTGGAGTAAAACTAAAGACTTTGCTGGCTGCTTTATTCAGCAAATCCTCATCAATTTGTGCTGTTCCAAAGGTCTCTACTCGAAAAGAGACAGGTTCTGCTCTTCCAATAGCATAAGCAATCTGCACTTCGCAGCGTTTGGCGAGGCCTGCTGCCACAATATTCTTCGCGGCGTAGCGCGCAGCATAAGCACCTGAGCGATCCACTTTGGTGGGATCTTTACCCGAAAATGCCCCGCCTCCGTGGCGCGATGCTCCTCCATACGTATCCACGATGATTTTTCGCCCTGTTACACCACAGTCAGAGGCTGGACCTCCTTGAATGAAGCTCCCTGATGGATTAATGAAGAGCTGCATAGAGGGATCTAACATATCTGCTGGGACTAACTGTTCGACCATGCAGCGCATGTCTTTAGCTATCGTCTTTTGATCTACATCGGGATCGTGTTGAGTCGAAACAACGACAGTATGCAATTTGATGGGTGTATGGTGAGAATTATTGTATTGCACCGTAACCTGAGCTTTTGCATCTGGGCGTAGATAGGGAATCCGCCCACTTTCTCTCTCTAACTTAAGCTGCCTTACAATACGATGGGCAAGCATGATAGGAAAGGGCATCAGTTCGGGAGTTTCGTCACAGGCATAGCCAAACATAAAACCTTGATCACCCGCTCCTAACTCCTGGGTATCATCATTCTCTTTTCCTACCCCTGCAGCAATTTCGGGAGATTGTTTGTTAATAGAAGTAATAATTCCGCAGGATTTGTAATCAAACCCTAATTTTGAATCAATATAGCCTATGTCATGAATGGTATTGCGAGCAATTTCGCGATAATCGACCTGAGCGTGGGTAGTAATTTCACCTGCAATAACGACCAGCCCTGCTCCTACTAAAGTCTCGCAGGCTACGCGTGAATAGGGGTCTTGTTGTAAACAGGCGTCGAGAATAGCATCTGAAATCTGATCAGCTACTTTATCAGGATGGCCGATAGCTACAGATTCTGAAGTAAAAAGATCGTGGTACATATTTTGTCTTCTGATTTAAGTTGATGTATGTATTTTACAGAATTGAGGCTTTTATGTGGATGACAGTTTTAGTGACTTTTCAGGATATCGTGCAATCTGATCCTGAAGAACTTGCCTCGATGCATAAGGATGAACGCATTACTTTGCAAGGTTTCCCCTACAAGACAGAAGAGGGTACATGGATTTTATCGAGTGAACCCCACTTAAAAAGCTGTTGTATTGGTAAGAAGCCCACTGTTGTTCTACAAGAAGTAGAGGGCAGTTTTTCTGGTCATCAAGTCGTCAATATCGAGGGTCTTCTCGCTTTTGAAAATGGAAAGTTAATCCTTAAAGATACCTCGTCTACACAACACACAGGAACCAATTTCGATAATTTTCTCTATATTTTTTTAATATTAATTATCGTCGTAATCGCAGCTAAAATAATCATGGACAGAGTCAGAAGATAAGCCGGATCTGCCAACTGCCGTTTAGCTAAGACCGTAAGTGCGTCGAGAAGTAGGTAGAAGGTAACAAATGAAAAAATACCTACACAATAAAATAAAAAAGGGATGGGCTGACGCCTAAAGCGTAAACAAAATGGTGCTGGCAATAAGACTACAATCAAACAAAGCAGTGGTGAGAGAGCTTTATGATAGAATACTGTCGCGTATTGAGCTTCTCTAGGAGTCATTTCAGAACCTGGTTTAGGGAGACGTTTCCACAGCTCTGAAAGCGACTGTAGCTCGGGAACAGTGGCAGCCTCCTGAAGCTTTTCTTTATTAAGTACAAGGTCGTGCAATTTAACCGATTCTTCAGACAGTGCAAGAAGTAGATTGCCCTCTGAATCTCTCTGCAGAGTTTCGACAAACTCTCCTATCGGTGGCGAAGTGTAAGGGTAGAGATACTTCATCTTTAAAACATGATCGATAGACTTCACCCAATAGATATCAAAAAAGCGCTCTAAGTTAGGATCATAGTTTTGATAGATCAAAAATGAGCCGTCAATCAGCGGTAAGCCCTGCGCAATGGTATCTTGAGGATTTAAATACTTCTGCTTTCTAGTAGCGTGTAAAATTTTAATTTGAGCCAATGAGCGTGGGACTAACCACTCTTGATTAGCATAGAGTAAAAGCGTACATGCCACCCCCCACATGATTAGAGGACGCAAAATTTGACGTGAGGAGATACCTCCCGACTGTAAAGCGACTAACTCATAATTCATATTAAGGTAGAGCAGGGTTCGCATTGTCGTAAGAAGCAGTGCAAAGGGTATCAGTACGTCTGCTCGATAAATGCACTCGTAAGCGTAGTATAAGATCCACTGTTTCCACGTCACTTGAATGTCGTTTTGATGAAAAGCCCCTAGCTGATTGGCATAATCAATAATGACATAGAGAGCATAAAATCCTAGAAGAATACCAAAAAATGTAGTCAATAACTGTCGCCAGAGATAACGTTCCCAAGTATATAGCATGCTTATTCCACTCCCCGTTGAATCTGACGCAACTTCCAGCATGAAATCATCACCAAAATGACCGATGGAATCATATAGAGAGCAATGGCTGTCGTCCATTGATTACTGAAGCTCTTTGCAAGGAAATGACAGACGAGATAGCTCCCTGCCAAAAATGCCAAAACAATCAGATCCCAACGATGGCGCTGTCTTCCTATATGCATACTAAATGCAGCTCCCATCAATGTGAAGATAAACAATGAGAGCGAAATTGAAATCCGGCGACCGATTTCAGAATACCCTTGAGAAACCATTTTACTCGTGCCTGATCTCTTTTGTTCCTCAATATGCTGTAAAAGCAAATTAAAACGCAGATGGTCGGGCTGCAAAATCCATGTCTTTTGCTGTAGTGCTGGTGTGAATGATTCAAAAGGCGTCTCTAGTTCAGCGATGTTTTCAATAGCTAAGCTATCAAAACCCTTGTCGGTAGAATAAGATGTAGCAAAAGTGATATTTTTTGCCTCTACATTCATTTGTGAACCGCGTATAGATTTTGCTATCAGCAGTGCAATGCGATGATTCTGCCGGTCTGGAATAGCAAAAAAGATATCGCTGGCAAACTCTCCGTGACGCAGAGTGCCCAAAGTTTCACAATAAATCCCTTGCATCATCAAAAGTCGCTTATTCTGGAGCAGAAGCAATGGATTGACTGTGCGCAACGTATGGCGCAGCTGACCATTGAGAAGATGGGCTGTGGAGGCGGCTTCTGAAGTAATATAAAAATTCGCTAAGCTAAGGAAAGCAGATGTGATTAATATAGGGGCCAAAAGTGTTGTCAACGATAGCCCCGAAGCACGCATAGCCGTCAACTCCTGGCGCTGTGACAGGCGAGAATAGAGTAAATAGGAGGCAATTAAGGCTGAAAATGGCAGGGCAATCGGTAGCAGATAGGGCAGCTGCAGAGCTATAAATAGAAAAAATTCACCCCAAGAACTCCCTAAGCAAGCAAAATGGGCTATCTCATCAAATCGCAAAGTAAGCAGTATCGCGACGAATGAAATCACGCATAAAGTGAGGACCTTTAAATAGTCCAAAATTAGATATTTCCAAAGTAGAGGCATATTTAATTACCAAAATGATAGAATTATAAATTATCGGCAAATTATTGTGTTTCTATGATGAAAGATTGGTCAAAAAAAATCTGGTTTATCCTTATAAACGATAAGGAAGAGGGGCCCTATTCAGCGACTGATTTACGCTCTCATCCTCATGTTACCCCTGATACCTTGGCCAGAAAGAGTGAAAAAGCGCGGTGGAGGCCCATTCGAGAAATCGATGAATTAAAAGAATTATTTGATGATTCTGAAGAAGGTATCTCTTTTCCCTCCCCATCCAGCAGCGAAGAACCTCCCAGCGATGAGCTTACCATCCCCCTACAAGAAGCTCCTCCTCCTCTAAGACTCTGGCTTCTCATCATCATAGCAGTCCTCTTCTATGTAATCTTAACCCTACTGTGGCACTAAAAATGGAATTAAGCTCTATACTCACCTACTTCATCCGGGAACACGCTCTTGAAAATTCCTCCATTCTTGTCGCCCTATCCGGGGGTTTCGACTCTACAGCTCTTTTCCACTCTCTTCTAGAATGCCGACAAGAATTTCCCAACCTGCGCATCGGCACAGCTCATATCAATCACAATTGGCGCCCAGAAAGTGTCCAAGAAGCTCAACAACTCGAACAACTCATGCACAACCTTCAAATTTCTTGGCATCTTCATACTCTCGACCCTAACATGATAAAGGGTAATCTTGAAGATGGCTGCAGAATGGAAAGGCTCAAATTTTTCAAAGAGACCTGCCAACTACATCAATACGATGGTGTAATGGTCGCCCACCATGCTGATGACCAAGCCGAAACTGTCCTCAAACGTCTATTTGAAGGGGCCAAACTACTCTCATGCAAAGGAATGAATGATACCTATCAAATCGAAGGTCTAAAGATCTGGCGTCCTTTTGTTAATATCAAAAAGCGGGAAATCACCTCCTGGCTAAACAACAAAGGCTTTCAAGCTTTCGACGACCCCACCAACCGCGATAACCGCTACACACGCGCTCGCATGCGTTCTCAGCTCATTCCTCATCTCAGCGAACTTTTTGGTAAAGAAATTGCTATCCCTCTTTGCCGTGTGGGTGAAGAACTGCAGGAATGGGATGACTTTCTTCAGAAAACGATCATTGAAAAGTTTCCTCCGATAGAGCGAGGATGGGCTGGATGGAAAGGAAATATTTTAACCTATCCCAATGCTCACCCTCTACTCGTCAAGTACTATTTACAAAACCTTCTCCTCATTAGTGGACTCACCCTCTCCTATACACAAACAACACAAGCAGTGCGTAACCTGCTCTCCGGCGCTGCCAATAAGGTCTACCCATCTGCAAACGGTCAAGTCTACATCGACCGCTTCCATCTTTTTGCCCTCCCTTCTGATTTAGTAAGAACTAATTCCAAAGACAAACTGCCCCTAAAAATAGGCCAAAACTCTTGGAATGGATGGCATATCAATGTTAATGAAGCCGAAAAAGAACCGATCTCCATAAAGGGATGGGAAGCCGCTTGGAACGGAAAAATCGAAAGTGCCATTCCTCCTGGAGAGTACTTTTTAGGAGAAGGATTTCCACAAGCTGTCTACCGGCCTGCTGCAAAACTATTAGGGCGCTGGTGGACCGAAAAAAAAGTACCCTCTTTCCTAAGAACACAACTTCCGGTATTATGGAAAGAGGGAGATGTCGTCGCGGAATTTTTAAGCCCAATCCCACACATTAAAGGTAGAGCCGACTCTTTCTGGAAAGTCGCCTTTTCGAGAGAGTAAAGTGTTGCTGCTGAATGGCGAATTTGATAAATTAAAAAAACGCAATTTTTCATTATTGAGTTGGATATATTATGAATGATGATAAAAAACCAGACCTGAAAAAAGGATTTTCTAACAGTTTTGTATGGCTATTGTTAGCTGCATTTTTGCTTATGATGCTCATCCAAAATATTGTAGAAACAAAAAAAGCCAATGTCTCCTTTAGCTATCAATTGGAAAGCTTAGTCAATCTCCAACTAATTCAGCCTGAAGACAGTCGAAAAATTGCCCTCAATGACAACCTCGTCACCTTTAGCGGCCGCTTCCGCGAACGTCTCACTGACGAAGGAAAACAGCGTTATAAATATCTCGATCTGCTTAATAACCATTTCCAACTGCAGCAGCAAGAGCAGCAGCTCACTAAAGAATTAGAAACTATGCGCGGAGCCATCAATGATTCCTCTGAATGGTTCCTACTTCTATCTGGGCAAACCATTACGCCTGAAGGTTTTGTTGTTGTCGAAGATTCCTACAGCATTCCCAATCACGACTATTCCATCATCATAAAAAATCTCCCCCAAAAACATACCGAATCGCTTGCCGACCTACGCAAAAAATTTGAAACTCTAAAAGCCGACTCTCCTGAACAAACCCTCGATGCCTTCGGCAACTCACTCTCTACTCTGGTCAAAAACTTCCGCTCTCCCTATCTCGGCATCGGTAGCGAGCCCATAAAACAAACTTTAAAAGCTATCGATAGCGATGTCACTCGTGTCAATAGCACCTCTAATCTAAGCTCTGCAAACCGTTTGGCAGTCTATGGCCGCTCCCTAGATAACCTACAAGAGATCTCCAACGAATTAAACACTCCTCAAAATCGCACACGCCTTGCAGCCTTACGCAGCGTGAGGACCTACAAAAGCACCATTGACGATCTCAATCAGGTACACTCCAAACTTGAAGAAAACAGCGTCCAGCTAGAGAAAGCACGTCAAACAGCTGCAAACGTCGTCTGGTTCTTTAACAATAAAGAACTCACAACACGTTCATTAGAAAAACAAGATCCTGAAGTATACCACCAATGGTTTACCACAGCTCGCGAAGAATGGGAGCAGTTCCCCACTAACCATGGCGACATCTTTAAAGCTCCTGATCAGCCACTAAATCTTGTTCTAGAAAAAACATTCAAGAGCGAAGAGCCCAACACAAACTACATGAGCGTCCTCATCACCATCCTTCCCGTGCTCATGGTAATTCTTGTGCTCTACTTCCTTTTCGCACGACAAATGCGCGGTATTGGCACCAACGCCATGAACTTTGGCAAATCCCCTGCTAAACTACTCCAAAAAGGCTCTAATAAAATTACCTTTAAAGATGTAGCCGGCGTCGATGAAGCCATCGAAGAGCTAGAAGAAATTGTCGACTTCTTAAAATCGCCCAACAAATTCACAGCTCTCGGCGGTCGTATCCCTAAAGGTGTCCTGCTTATCGGTGCACCTGGCACTGGAAAGACCCTCATCGCAAAAGCCGTCGCAGGTGAAGCCGACAGGCCATTCTTCTCAATCTCAGGCTCCGATTTTGTCGAAATGTTTGTCGGTGTAGGCGCCAGCCGTATCCGCGACATGTTTGCCGAAGCCAAGAAAAATGCACCCTGCATTATCTTCATGGACGAAATCGACGCCGTCGGCCGTCATCGCGGCGCAGGCATTGGCGGAGGGCATGACGAACGCGAGCAGACCCTTAACCAGCTCTTAGTCGAAATGGATGGCTTTGATACCAATGAAGGCGTCATCCTCATGGCAGCCACCAACAGACCCGATGTTCTCGATCGCGCCCTATTACGTCCTGGACGCTTTGACCGACGCGTCATTATCAGCTTGCCCGATATTAAAGGCCGCTATGATATCCTCAAAGTCCATGCACGCAAAATTAAGCTCGATCCATCCGTTGATCTGATGACAATTGCACGAGCAACACCCGGATCTTCAGGCGCAGACCTAGCCAACATCCTCAATGAAGCAGCCCTCCTAGCAGCCCGTAAAGGTAGAAATGCCGTCACAACATCAGAAGCTACAGAAGCTAGAGATAAAGTCCTCTTTGGAAAAGAGCGCCGCAGTTTAGAGATTGATGCGGAAGAGAAAAGCACAACCGCCTACCATGAGTCTGGACATGCAATTGTAGGATTAGTTGTAGAGCACGCAGATCCTATAGATAAAGTCACCATTATACCCCGCGGGATGGCATTGGGAGCCACATTTTTCTTACCCAAGAAAAATCGTGTAAGTCTTTGGAAACGAGAGGCTTACGACCAATTATCCGTTCTAATGGGCGGACGCATTGCCGAGGAAATCTTTATCGGCGACATCTCCAGCGGAGCCCGCCAAGATATTGAACAGGCCACACACCTTGCACGCAGCATGGTTTGCGAATGGGGAATGAGCGAGAGATTAGGCTTAGTGGCCTACGATGAACGCTCCGATTCAGGACAACATTTAGGCCTTACCAACTATTATGAGAAAAAATATTCTGAAGAGACCGCAAGAGCAATTGACGATGAGGTCCGACGCCTCCTTGATGAAGCCTATCAGCGCGCTAAAGCCATCATTATACAGCACAAAGATCAGTTAGATCTCATGGCAAAAATGCTGATGGAGTTTGAAACACTCGATAGCAAAGATATAGACCTCATTATCAAAGGCGAGTGGAATATCGACGAGAAATATGCACGCATAAAGACTGCTGACGAGTTAAGCAAAAAGATGCCTATTGCACCACCACCGCCACCAGCACCCCCAGCCAATGCCATTAGCGGAGAGGTCAACCCGACTACACTGCAACCCGATATCCCCGTTTAGCTAAAAAATTAAACGCAAAGCCGCTAAGGCGCAAAGAAAAAGTGCCGTACTATACTTTTTGGACTTTCTTGGCAAAACGGGCGTCGACAACAATCGCAACAGCTAGAGTTGTAAGTAGAATAGATAGAGAAAGAGCAGAACTTAAGCTAAAAACAAAACTACCAGCGATTATAAATACTGGTGGAGAAATAAAAAAGGTCGCGATAGCAACAAACATTTTTATTTTATTACTTTTAATGGTTTCAACGACTTTAAAAGCCAAAAAACCACAAGCCAAAGTAAAAGGAATAGCATAGAGTGTACTCACTGCACAGCCTAATGGAATAATAGCTGCCGCTGGCTTCAACCATTTCACAGTACATCCACCTACAAATCCGATAGCAGAAGCAATAACTACCATGTGATATAGCGGATTCCTGCCGTATATAGTAATAGTACCGTAATAATTTTGGAATTCACTCTTTTTAGTACTTTGTGAATCAATATTACTAGCTTTCATAAACTATCTCATCATTTTAAATTTAAATAAGAATAACGATAACTATTTAAAAAGTCAATAAAAAGTGGACCTGCATGGACGAAAATGGACAAGAATGGACAGAGTGCTGTCCATTCTAGTCCATAAATGTCCATTACCGTCCATGAATGTCCACTTTTCTTTTTCTTTTGCGTGAATGTGTGGTGGTCCTACGCCTTACTATACTCTTTTTTTTCTCTTCATCGATGTCATACAAAACATCGGGACAAAAATCTGCCTCATTAGGCCATGCAATTGTTCCCCCTGTAATAAATACTTTTTTGAAATAATTAACGTCTCTTAAGGTTAAGAAGATACCCTTATCTAAATATTTTTCTAAATCAACAACTACTGTTTTTTTATCATTAAAAGTTAATTTTAATTTATATCCTTCAATATAATGGACACTTTTAATAGTATGCATCTTTACACCAACCCCTTTATTTTATTCAAAGGTTCTTTATCTTTAGCCAATTTCCAATTTATCAGCAACTCTTCACGGTGATTAAAAGCCCATTCTAAAACAAGAGAAATTACTCGTGACGGTAACTTTCCTGATGTTAAAACAAAATCTTGAATAGTAAATGAAGCTCTGTCTTTTCCATATTCGGCATGAAAATGTGGTGGGTTATGGTCATTGTAATAAATATATATTACTATTCCAAAAAATCGACTAATCTCTGGCTTAAAATTCTCTTGAAAATAACTTCTTTGCGCCTTTGCGTCTTTGCGTTTAATTTTATAGAGCGGCTTTTAAACCGCTCTGGATTAGGCTGCTGGAGGGGCAGATGGGAGAATTGCCTTACGGCTAAGCTTGAGTTGTCCTCTCTCATTGATATCGAGCACTTTAACTGAAATCTGCTCGCCTACCTTCACATGCTGGTTTAGATCAGCTATGCGGGTATTGTCATACTCTGAAATATGGCAAAGGCCCTCTTTTCCGGGTAAAATCTCGACAAAGAGCCCAAAAGGCACAATCGAGGTGATCTTTCCGGTATAAACTCGCCCGATTTCAACGTCAGCCGTTAAGCCAATAATAATGCTCTTCGCTCTTTCAATGCCTTTGAGATCAGATGAAGCTATGCTGACTCTGCCATCATCATCGATATCGACCTCAACACCGGTCTCTTCGATAATCGCACGGATCTGCTTGCCTCCTGGTCCAATAACTACGGCTATCTTGCTAGGCTTAATCATTAGGGTTTC
Source organism: Chlamydiota bacterium (assembly GCA_013287645.1). Taxonomy (GTDB): domain Bacteria; phylum Chlamydiota; class Chlamydiia; order Chlamydiales; family JABDDJ01; genus JABDDJ01. The sequence goes on from JABDDJ010000001.1 coordinate 121,724, forward strand.
AATGCGTGGAGCATAGATCGACATCTCTTTACGTGGCGTCGGACAAACGGCAAGCATTTTTTCCAAAATGAGGATTCTGCCTCTTCTGGCCTGCTCCAACGCTGCACGCATGATGTCATGTGTGATCCCTTCGACCTTGATATCCATCTGGAAAGCTGTAATGCCTTCATGGTCACCGGTAACCTTAAAGTCCATATCTCCAAGAGCATCTTCCATGCCTAAAATATCTGAGAGTATGGTGTAACGGTCTCCTTCGAGAATGAGTCCCATGGCAATACCTGACACAGGCCGCTCGATGGGCACTCCAGCATCCATCAAAGCAATGCAGCCTCCACACACAGATGCCATGGAGGATGATCCATTAGATTCGGTAATGTTAGACTCTAAGCGTATCGTATAAGGAAACTTGTCGCGCTTGGGCACAACGGCTTTTAAGGCTCTCTCTGCAAGCTTTCCATGTCCAACTTCTCGTCTGCCGGGGGCACCGATACGGCCTACCTCGCCTACTGAAAAGGGTGGGAAAAAGTACTGCAAGTAGAAGCGATGGGTAGATTCTCCATCTAGGTTTTCGTAACGTTGAGCCATTCCTTCGCCACCCAGCGTACAGACAGCCAGTGCCTGTGTCTCACCACGTGTAAAGAGAGCGCTTCCATGGCTGCGAGGCAGTAAGCTTGGCTCGACATGTATAGGTCGAATCTCTTCAGTGCCGCGCCCATCGCTACGACGCTTTTCTTCGAGAATCATCTTACGCATGATGCGCGAACAGAGGGCTTTAAATGCTTTGTAAATAAGGGCAGGATCCCAACGTGGATCGTTTGAAGTGGGGTTTAGTTTAGCCACAAGTTCGTCTTTTACTCGTTCTTGGGCCTCTTCGCGCTCCTGTTTTTTAGAAATACGCAAGACTTCGCTTAAAGGAGCGAGGCATACAGCTTCGATCTCTTCCAGAAGACCTTCGGGATCTTTGACGATACTCTTTAAATTCTTTGGCTTTCCGAGCTCTTGCTGCCACTTTTGAATGGCTAAGCAAATTTCGCGAATGGCTTTATGGCCAGTTTCAATCGCATTAAGTACCTGCTCTTCGGTTAGGAAGTCGCAATATCCTTCAATCATAAGGATAGCATCGCTAGAACCGGCAAGCATTAGATCGAGCAGCGAGCTTTTCATCTCCTCAATCGTTGGATTGATAATAAACTGATTATTGATGAATCCGACTCTAACAGCTGCCAGTGGCTTTGTCATTGGAATGTCGGAGAGCGCTAAGGCGGCAGACGCTGCGCAGATAGCTAAAGGTTCTGGTGCGTGGACTCCATCATAAGACCAGACATAAGATAAGACCTGGACATCATCATAGTAACCTTCGGGAAAGAGGGGTCGCAAAGGTCGGTCAATTAGTCTTGAAACAAGAATCTCTTTTTCGTTGGGACGGCCTTGGCGCTTGATGAAACCGCTGATGGTCTTTCCGATAGATGAAAAATTTTCTTGATAATCGACTCTTAAGCCAAGAAAATCTGCACCAGCCGCAGCAGGCGCTGAACAGGCTGATGTGAATACCATTGTGTCGCCGCAGCGAACAAGGACGGATCCATTAGATTGGCGTGCGATGCGTCCGGTTTCGAAGGAGATTTCCTTTCCTCCGACATGCACTTTCATTGTTTTTCGTTCCATAGGGATAACATAACTCCTAGAATTTCTAATCTGATTGTAATTGACTATAACGAGAGGAAGGATTGATTGCTACACTTCGTGTTAAATACACGAAGTGTAATAAAAAGAAATTAACGACGTAACTTAAGTTTTGTGATGAGAGCTTGGTAACGTTTTGTGTCTGTAGAATTTAAGTAGTCGAGGAGGCGGCGGCGCTGACCAACAAGCTTTAAGAGAGCTAAGCGGGAGGCGTGGTCTTTAGGAGATCTTTTTAGGTGCTCAGTGAGTTCAGCAATTCTTTCTGTGAGAATTGCAATCTGAACATCCGCAGAGCCCGTATCTTTTTCATGCAGCTGAAATTTTTTAGTTATTTCTTCTTTTGTACCTTTATCGAGTGACATGCGGACTATCTCCTCTTAATTTGTTAACTTTTGGTTATCATCTTGTTAAGATTATATCAAATCAAGAATTATATTTCAAGTGGTAATGTTATATTTTATTTGCAAAATGCATCTAGAGTATCTTAGAATGGCGCCGAACCCGCTTTCGAGATTTCCATGACTCAATACTTTTTTTTTACAATTTTAATAATTTCTTCATATTTGGGAGCTTCTTCATCCATTCTTGTTGAACTTTCCACTGAAGATAACCGAACTCCCCTCTATTTAAATGCACTTACCGTGCAGGGATCTGGCCTCCCTGCAGAACATGTTAAACGCCTAGAAGAGACGCTACGCTTCGATCTTTCTCATAATGGATCGACCCTCTGCCTCGATTCTTCGCCACGTAAAGATACTAGTGGAGTAGGCTGCTCCGTCACTGCAACATTGGCGAATAAGACATTATCTATAGTGATGGCAGACACTAAAGGTACATGGCAAAAGTCTTTAGATGGAATTGCACTCTCAGGCGATACTGACGATGACCGACGCCAAATGCATCGCGTTGCCGATGCGATCCATTATACCTTATTTAACCTTCCCGGCATAGCCTCTACACATTTGCTTTATACCTTACGATTACCTGGAGAGAAACCCAATACATGGATATCGGAAGTATGGGAAGCGGACTACGATGGAAAAAATGCCAAGAGAGTTGCTCGAGATAGCGGATATTGTGTCACCCCTACTTACCTTCCACCCAAAGAGGGAAAGGCTAGCAGCGCCTTTCTCTATGTATCTTATGCTAACGGCCAACCCAAAATGTATCTGTCGTCATTAAAAGACTTTAAACCTCAGAGGCTAAGCCTTCTTCGTGGAAACCAGCTAATGCCTACAGTCTCAAAGCAGCGAGACAAAATTGCCTTTATTAGCGATGCGACCGGAAATCCCGATCTTTTTCTCCAAGATTTTTCCACTGAAAAAGGACTTTTAGGAAAACCCTATCAAGTGATTGCCACCCACAGCGCCACACAGGCATCACCCACATTTAGTCCAGATGGAAAAAGGCTCGCCTTTGCCTCGAACAAAGACGGCAACCCACGTATTTATATGATAGAGATCGCCAAAGTTGTTCCTGGAAAACCCTTGAAAGATGCCAAGCTATTAACACGCGCCTGCAGAGAGAACAGCGCACCCGTCTGGTCTCCCGATGGAGAGAAAATCGCTTATTGCGCTCTTACAGATGGGGTGCGGCAGATCTGGGTGTATGATGTAACAGCGGATCAGGAGATCCAAATATCGCATACCCCTCTGCATAAAGAAAACCCCTCTTGGGCCCCCAATAGTCGTGTATTGGTCTACAATACGATCGATCAGGATAAGGGAGATCTTTACCTGTTAGACTTGGCGATGCCTGTGCCAGTACAACTTACTTCAGGCAACGGACAGAAAAGATTTCCAAGTTGGGAACCGAGATCCTGATCATTAACACACCTTACGCAAACTTATTTAACCGCGAAGATCGCGAAGAAAACGAAGAAAACGCGAAGGAAGATAAACGCAAACTGGACTTCAGGCAGAGGTACAAAGACACAAAGAAGAAAATAACAGGATAGGCAGGATCGCTTCGCGGCAGGATAAGAAAGATAAGTAAAAAAATAAATATATATATATTCTTTAATTTATTCTTCTTATCCTGCCGCGAAGCGATCCTGCCTATCCTGTTATTTTCTTCGCTTTCTTCGCGACCTTCGCGGTAAATAAGTTTTGAGTAAGGTGAGTTATTAATAAAAAACGTGTTTAAGGTTTTGGGTCTATTGTGCTACCATCTCAGACATCTATTATTTAGCGAGGTTATTATGAAATTTATGCGTCACTTTTTTTATCTTGCTTTTGTGACAGCGACTCTTTTTTCGTTAAGTTCCTGCTCACGATCCCGTGAAGACGTATGGGATGATTCTGCATCCTGCTACCGTCACGTATCAAGAGGATTCCGTTCACTTTGCGGCATGCCCAGCTGCAACTCACGTCAAGTGCGTAGCCGCGAGGAATTTTATTGTCCCGATGATGATGGTTGCACTACATATACTCTTGAGCCACAAGATGTAGAATATTCTTCCTCCTATTCTTATGATCAAGGTGGATATTCGGATGAGCTTGCGATGGCTGATTATGTCGCACGCCCTCCAAAAGATTCTCCTGGTGATCCTGATAGCCCCATTCCTGGTATTGACGCGTTTAAAGATCCTAGTAGAGACCGCAATTTGCGCGGAGTGTTTCAAAGCATTACTTTCCCTTACAACAGCAATCTAGTCAAAGGGTCAGATAATCTTGGAGCATTGAATAGCATCTCTACCTATATGAAGAGCCACCCAAATACCTACATCTTTGTTGAAGGCCATTGTGACGAACGCGGCGCCGATGCCTATAACCTATCTCTAGGTGCACGTAGAGCTAATGCTGTCAGAAACTTACTGATCGAAAATGGTGTGAACTCAGACAATATCTTCACAGTGTCCTATGGAAGAGAGCGTCCTCTCAATCCTAACCACAATGAAGATGCCTGGGCAATGAACCGTCGAGCAGAATTTAAGGTTTATGAGCGTTAAATTTTTGAAACTCTCTTTACTATTCATTCTAGTCGGAGCAGCGCTAAGCGCTGCTCCTCCCACTAATAATCGAGATGTTTTTTCTGAACTGCGCACGATGTGTAATAACCATGAAGCAGAGCTGCGTGTCTTAGAAGAAAAATTTAACAATCAGGAGCAGATTATTGAATCGCTCCAGAAAGAACTAAAAAATTCACACAAAACGTTCCAAGAAAATGTAAAAGGCAAAGCTGTAACCGTAGAGCAGCGCTTAACAGCCTTAGAATCTAGCCTGCAGTTACTCACAAACGATATTTCTTCTCTTAGACAGCATCTTGAAAAGCAAAATAGCGTGATTCTATCCCTTCATGATAAAGTTAGCGGCTATGAAACTGGTCTTGCACAACATGGAAACAATATCACTCATCTGCAAACAGCCCTTCAAACATTGGCTGAAGTTGTGCAAGAGCCTTCTAAACAACAACCTGTATTGGATGGAAATAGCTATCGTGTGCAGGCTGGAGATAGCCTTGGTAAAATTGCCCAGCAGTTTGGGGTCACTATAAAAGCCCTTCGAGATGAAAACAAACTTACTTCTGATAGGATTATCGCAGGTCAAATCCTAAACATCCCTCCCAAAAATTCATGAATCTTCCCATTGGTATTTTCGATTCTGGAGCTGGTGGTCTGACGGTACTGCGTGAGATTGCAAAGCGGTTTCCAGGTGAGTCTATCGTCTATTTTGGCGATACAGCACGCCTGCCTTATGGTGACAAAAGCCAAGATACCATTTCACGCTACACTCATCAGTGTGTAAACTACCTGGTCACTTTTCCAGTAAAGATTGTTGTCATTGCCTGCAATACAGCTTCAGCGTATGCCATCCATTCTCTCAAAGATAAATTTAACATCCCTGTCATTGATGTAGTTGCCCCAAGCGCTCAAAAAGCGTGCAAAACAACTGTCAATGGCCGCATTGGCGTTTTGGGAACAGCCGCAACTATTCGTTCAGGATGTTACCAGCGGGCGATCCATGCCATGCTGCCCCAAGCAAATGTTTTTCCGATTGCCTCTCCCCTCTTTGTGCCTCTTGTAGAAGAAAACTTAATTGCACACCCTGCTACCGAGCTTTTAGTAAAAGAGTATTTGAAGCCTTTACAGCTGGAAAAAATTGATACTTTAATATTGGGATGCACCCACTATCCTGTTCTTAAAGAATTGATTTCTAAGACTTTAGGTGATTCCATCCAAATCATCGACTCAGCTACTTGCTGTGCTGATACAATCTCTCTCACTTCCCAAAACAAAACAGAAACACCTAACTATCAGTTCTTTGTTTCTGATGATATAGAACGTTTTCAAAGATTAGCGACTGCTTTTCTTCCCTCTAACTTGCTTCCCCTTAAAGTTAATTTAATCGCAATGGATTAGACTATCCAAGCCTCTTTATTTTAAACTGGGAATAACCGCAGAGCCGCAGAGAACGCCGAGGAAGCGCAGAGTTTTTTCTCACAAAAATCTCTGCGTTTGCTCAGCGTTCTCTGCGGCTCTGCGGTGAACCAGTCCAAAATTACGGTTTCTCCCCTCTAACTTGCTTCCCCTTAAAGTTAATTTAATCGCAATGGATTAGACATCCAAGCCGTTGCTGCTCCCACACTCAAATTTTAGATTAGTTGCGGTGTATCGCGTGCGCTGCGTAGCGAGTGAACTGGTTCCAAACAGTTTTGAGGCGACTCTCTTTCGTAGGAGAAGTCAATTCGTCTAGTACTAGGCTAGAATGTTCGACGTGTGTAGAGCTACGTGATAGGGATATAGAACGACGAGCTGTAGAACGAGAACGACGGAGCAAGTGAAATCTAGTTTTAGACTGGCTGTTTGCATTTTCGTTCAATTCTGTGGGTTCTTCTTTTTTAAGGATATTACTCAGATCGGGAGATGATAGGGTTGGTTTAATTCTTGGCTCTTCCACCGTAGGTGTAGGTTCGGGCTTGGCTGTTGGACCTGATTTACTCGCAGAATTAGGTAAGCCAAAATCTACAATAGGTTCAAGGGGAGTATGTGTATCAAGAATGATGGGTGCAACCAGATATTCGAATTCTGGGGGCAATACATCGGCATTAAGGATTGTAATTGCATCTTCCATTGTAATACGTTTTTGTGGAGTAGGATTTAACAAACCAAGAATGACAGCAGTTTCTTTAGGATTTAATACTTCTTTGCTGAGACGTTCCTGAACTTTAGACATAAAGACATTAGGATTAACAAATCGAATCCCTGCCTGAGTAACAAAAGCTTCAGATTCTTTTGTGGTTATAAACTTCTTTAATAATAGCTTATTTTTTTTGCAAGCCAACTTAAATAGACTCAAACCTAACGCGAAGGCGTCTCTTTGAGTAAGAGCAACGATCGCTTCCTCTGCTGTATTAGCATTAGAAATATTTGTAATATCCGATGAAGGAGTAAATTGTGGGGTAAACGGCTCTATTAGATTTATTTTAGCACCATTATTAAATTTATTTTGAATTTCTTGTTGAGTGATAGCACCTCCTAAATCAGCCAAATAAAAGTTGCCATTTTTATCTACAAACATATTTTCGGGCTTAATGTCGCGGTGATAAATTCCTTGATCATGGAAGTATTTCAAAGCTTGTGCGAGAGTTAGGGCAGTTTCGGAAAAATTATTCGGTAATGCATCTTTCCCTGAGGCTGCATACTTATGAATAATGTACTCAAATCCGTCCGTTGCATGAGGTGCCGCCTGTATGTAGGGTACTGAACCGTTTTCATGAGTTTTATTAAGAAGACTAATTTCTTTCAGAAGGTCATTTTCGCCCGTGGCTCTATCTTTTCCTTGCAATGACTTTTTAACTTTTTTTAATACGTTGGCACCGTCGGAGTGAACTTTTGGACAAAGATAAGCTGTGCCATAACCGCCTTCACCCAAGACTCTATAATTATTTTCGATGACGCATAATTGAGTTTCGCCAAGCTTGTGTTTAAAAAATGCTTTATATTCGATATTGTTAATTTTAAAAGTAGTACTTTGTTTGCTTTCTTTGTTTTTTAATCCATTTAGAGCTGCGTTAACGATTTCATTAAGTAACGGGGCATCCAATGCAGAAAGATTTTTTATTTGGCGATGGGCTTGAATTTGATTAGTATAAAATTGAACTTCTTCATTGTTAGTATTATTTTCTTCTGTAGGAAGAACTTCTAATTTCTCTTGAAAAGCATCTATTGGTTCAAAAGTACTATTAAATAAATATTGTGATTGGTTGTTATCAATTATAGTCATAAGTATACTACCTTTATTTTTAAAATCCAATTATTATAAACAGATTTTTGTTAATTATTTATAAAGATTTGGTTAATTAATTATTATGTTTATTGAACGAGCGAAGCGAGTTCAATTTTCTCCCTTCCAACTTTCTTCTGCTTGAGATACATTTAATCGGAATGGATTAAAGGTTTTAGCATGTTTACAGGTATCGTTAAGGGCTTATGCCCTATTGAAAAACTTTCCCGCCAAGGAGAAAATCTAAAGTTTACAGTTTCGCTTACTCCTGAGCTCGCCCATTCCCTCGAAGAGGGTGCAAGTGTTGCCATTGACGGCGTCTGTCTCACAGCTGTCGAGGTCAAAAATAACACTGTCACTTTTGATGCCATTCCCGAAACAATACAGAAAACCACTCTAAAATACCTTTCAGAAGGTAAGAAAGTCAATGTTGAGCGCTCAGTGCGCATTGGAGATGAAATCGGTGGACACAACGTTTCAGGACATGTTTGGGGCACAGCTACCATCAGCGAAATACAGGCTGGAGAGAATCATCGCGTCATACAATTTTCTTGCCCATCCGATTGGATCAAATATCTATTTCCTAAAGGATTTATTGCCATTGATGGCATCAGCTTGACACTCGTAGATGTCTTACCCGAAGGAAGGTTTACTGTGCATCTCATCCCAGAAACTCTCCGTCGCACCACATTAGGCTTCAAAAAAAAGAATGACTTAGTCAATCTCGAATTCGATACACAAACACAAACTATCGTTGATAGTGTCGAGAGATATCTACAAAGTCGATAAAAAGGAGAGTTCCCCATGTTGGCATCCGTATCGGGTTTTTTTTGGAAACCAATAGACTACTCTTTTGCAGAACAAATTTTCACTCAGCTGCCAAAATTTTCCGAAATTGTAAAGGCTCTTTCAACAAGTGATCAAAATAATCAGCGTAGTCTAATCGGCGCTGACTACTTTGTTAGGTGGATACAAAGCAGTAGTAATGATCCTAACGCATTGTCAGTGACACTTCGTCAGACCAACCATGTTAACGAAGAAGTCGAACAAGATAATACAGACCTATTAGCGATGTACGTGCCGCAAAACCTCTTTTTATTGCAAAAAAATATTTGTCCTTGTTTAGATTTACATTCAATTACTAGTGTTCAATGGAATTTAATTCTTAAAATTTTTTCAGGACCTAAAACATCGTTTGGAGTGCGCTTTAGCCCTCTAGGTGGTGATAACATGAAAGGGAAATATTCCATATTCTACATGGATTACGCAAAGACTAATACAGATGCAAAAGCATTGTCTGTAGACATTACAAAATTTAATAAAAAAGTCGAAAAGTTAACACTAAAATTAAATGCTGTTCTTAAAACAGTCGGTGATTCAGAAAGTCGTGCTGAGCTCTACGCGAGTACTCCAAAGTTTATACAACAAAAAGAGGCCCCTCCCCTTCTTTTCAATAACTTAGGTATATTAGGCCGTACGATTAATTCAGACCGCATCAACCAGTGGCTCGACCAAACGAAGAAAAACCTCTCCTCTGGTCAATTTGCTACAACAACTTTCATGCGTTTCTATCAACTCAATGCGTCTAATCTTGAAGGAAATTATAGAGGAACACTACAAACAGTCTTTAATACTGAACATCCTGATAAGCTGTACATATTTTCTCCTTTAAGCGAAGTTTCTGTTGCTCCGACACTCTTCGGCGGAACAATCAACCTTCTTATTCACAAATACCCACGCGAACAAAATGAATTAAATAGATTGATCTCCCCCATTTTTCAAGGGATTACTTTTAGCGGATTTACTGCTCCTGCACCTAGTTATGTTCCTTCCTGGTTTCTTGGAGCCTACCGCCCTATCGATCTAAGCACTAAACCTAATCTTGATGCATTACTTCCCAAACTCTTTAGAGATTTGTCTGCAAATTTTGCGACATTTCCCCATTATACAATTGAAACCTCTCAAGAACAGAATAAAGCTCTTTTTGAATATAAAAAACGCATGTTCCAGAAATTTAACACTCATCTAGTACGCACTTTAGCAGATGTAAGAAAATATGAAGCGGATGTGATTAATCATACAAGGATCATTAAGTTAAATCGTGCATTAGAAGTTAGCGAAAACTGGAAGCTGGCAGCCAAAGGTATTATAGAAAACTTTAACTCCTACGACCAAGATATCCAAAAAAATAACCTTGAACAAATTCCTTCTGGATGGACTTTCGTACAGTTCAACTGTGATCGCACTGTCGAGGATATCCATACGCGTGGAGTTTTAATTTACTATAATGACGAAGGCGGGTTTGATTTATGTGGCAATTGGATTGAAGGCACTGTAAAACTGACAGATATAGTAGATTTAGAAAGTTTCACGAATGAAGAGCTTGAAGTGGTCAATAACTATCTTTTGAAAGTCAGTAATGACCCTACCTATCAGGGTGTCCTTATACAGGTTCTCAATGCCAGTGAAGATATCCGAGAGCATCAACTTAAAAAAGTTGTTTTTCAAGCTTATGCCGGTCTTCTTGGTTCTCAGGTCGATGGAGCTACTGATGAAAATGATGATGAAGTTCTTGCAGAAAGTTTGGCTAACTTCCATCAAATCACTGCTAAAATTAGAGACGAGCTAAATCAACTCCTATCCAATATTGGAAAAAAGGAATGTGTAGTTCCCGATCCTAGTGAAACAGTAACTCCACAACTTCCAGAACTTAAAGTTGCTAAAGATTTAAAAGTTATTCCCTACAATGCTGCATCCACTTTAATTAAATTGACAACGTATTTTAACAACGTATTTTATAATAGAAACACACCCTATTCATTTATTGTCACTGGTTTTACAGAAGAATCTAACAGAGGATATGTCGTATCTTATAAACAAAAAGATACCCATTATCGCTTTGAATATTCTTTAACTAATCCCATTCCATTCACGTCACTAACAACAGAGATAGAGCACGCTTATCGATGTTTCTGTAATGAACAGCACCCCGCTCCTGTCACATTAGTAAATAACTATGGGCTTCCTGATACCATCCTTGCAGCGCCCTATCTTACATCTCTGATCGTTGAAGCTACTCCAGACGTAGGAGCATCCCCCGAACAACTACAAACAGCCCTTTTGAGGCTGCTAAAGGCAAGCGCTGAAATACAAAATTCTTTTAGATAAATATGGATACTTTTGACCTTCACTTATGCCCCTCTCTATCCACGTTGTTAAGAAAAGCAGGCATTCATTCTCCAGCGATCATCGATCAAGTGGTCATCGATTCGAGACGGATTCAATCTAAAAATGCACTTTTTGTAGCTCTGCCAGGATCGCGTGACGGGCATGAATTCATCGACAATGCAGCCCAGGCAGGTGCACGTTATGCGGTTGTTAAAGAGGGATTTACTTCAAATTCATCTTTAACTCTTTTACACTCCCCTTCTCCACTCCAAACTTTACAGGAAATAGCCGCCTATTACCGTAAGCAGCTTACCAGCACGCTTTTTGTGGGGATCGCGGGTTCGTATGGAAAAACCATGTTGAAGGATCTGCTTTGGAGTATTCTAAAAGAAAAACTTAACATTGCAGCCTCTCCTGGCAGCTTCAACAGCCAGATCGGTGTCCCTCTTAGCATTTTTACTGTTTCAAAACACAATCCTATCGCTCTTATCGAAGCTGCTGTTTCCGAACCTAATGAAATGGATTCTCTACAACGGATGATTGTTCCAAACTGCGGCATCATCACCCATCTTGGAAAAAAGCACCTGCATACAATGGGAGATATCTCTATTAACGTGCAGGAAATCCTAAAACTTTTTAAAGATGTGTCTAGCTGGCTCCTAGTACCTTCAAGCATCAATACTAATGCCGACATCATTTTCTGGAATAAATATCGAAATGATCTTCCTCATGTATCTGTCAATGGATCTCTCTCCGATCCATCCCCACCCTATACGGTGACATTTCCCAACGACTCTCCTTTTCATAGCATTATTACTTCAGAACAGCACTATTTCATCGACCTACTCAATATGGCTCTCAAAGCCGCATGGCTTCTGGGTGCACGTCGAGAACAAATTGTTCCCATCCTTGAAAGATTTGTCCCCGAACCCACACGCACCGAAATCTGGCAATCATCTTTAGGCACTACCTTCATTAACGATAGCACCTGTGGCGATCCCTTTTCTATTGATAACTCATTACAAATGCTCAAAAAAGCTGCAGGAAGTGGCCGCAAGATCTTTGTCTTTTCAGGATTGCGTCCAGGGGCCTCCACCACTCCCCAGGACTATCGACGCATTGGACAAGCATTCGCCCGCCATGCGATCGATAAACTCTATTTAGTGGGAGATTACCCCTATCATTTGCTTCTTGAAGAAATTGCGAACACTCAACCTATTCTCTGTAAAAATCTAGAAGAAACCATCTTTCATCTTCGCGCTGATGCGCGCCATGACGATTTTATTCTGCTTAAAGGCTCAAATAAACTGCCTTTTAATACACTTGCAAGTGCTTTTGCTGACGCTAGCTGTTCCAATCTCTGTATTATTAACCTCGCCGCTATCGAATGGAATCTAAAAACTCTTCTTAAGCACCTTCCACACTCTACACGTCTTATGGTCATGATCAAAGCCCATGCTTACGGAAGTGACAGTGTACGTATGGCACGGTTTCTTCATCATTCAAATATTGATATTTTAGGAGTCTCCTATGTTGATGAAGCAGTGATTCTTCGTTGTGCTGGAATCAATACAGCCCTCTTTGTCATTAATGTATCCCCCCATGAAGCGTGCAAAGTCGTCAAATGGAATCTAGAGGCAGGCGTCAGCTCCGCGGCTTCTATCGCAAGTCTAGGTGAAGAGTCTCTGCGACAAAATTGTAAAACTAAAGTCCATCTACACATCGATACAGGTATGAGTCGTTTTGGCTGCCGTCCAGAAAAAGCTCTCGAACTAGCACAACAAATTATTTCACATCCAGGATTAATTCTAGAAGGGATAATGACCCATTTTGCCACTCCAGATGACCCCCAACAAGATACGTTCACCCTACAACAGATTGACCGTTTCGACGCATGTATTGCAGAGCTGAAAAAAGCTGGCATAGATCCTCCTTGGAAGCATGCTGCAAATTCGGCAGCTGCTATTCGTTTTCCTCTTCCACAGTACAACATGGCCAGAATCGGCCTTGCTATCTGGGGAATCGGTCCCAACACTTTAGATCTCCGTTTAGCCCTATCACTCATTTCGCATATCGAAGGTATCAATCTTTGCAAAAAAGGCGACACGGTTAGTTACGGAAGACACTATCAAGTACAAAAAGAACAACAAGCCATTGCAGTACTACCTATAGGCTACTTTGATGGCCTTCATCGCAACTACAGCGGCAAAGCCCAAGTCATGATAAGAGGACACTATGCACCTATGGTAGGGTCCATCTGCATGGACTACATGATGGTCGACATCACAGACATTCCTCAAGCACGCGTGGGAGATCCCGTTCTCATTTTCGGGACCGACCAGTATGGACAATTCCTCTCACCCGAAGGCCTTGCACATTCAGGCAACTCCATTGCCCACGAGCTCATTACCTGCCTAGGACCACGCATTCCTCGCGTCTTTATTCACGAAGAAGCACTTTAAATATTACCTTTCAACCTGTAGACTAGTAACATTAATAAGGAACTAATCATGTCACAGAAAGGTAGTGTTTTAGGCGGAATATTGTTAATCACAGGCTGCTGTATCGGTGCAGGTATGTTAGGCATGCCCGTTATTACAGCTACAGCAGGAGTGATACCCACAACAGTTGCCATGCTTATCTGCTGCCTTTTCATGAATGTTACAGGACTATTATTGTTAGAAGCTGTCCTCTGGTTCAAAAATCGAGTCAATCTGATCACCCTTTCAAACTATGCCCTAGGATCAGTGGGACAAGTGATTACTTGGATTAGCTTTGTATTTCTCTTTTATTGCTTATGTGTAGCCTATACTATAGGCTGTGGTGATATTCTCGGGCCATTTTTGGGAGGCGCCTTCATCGGTCGTCTAGCCGCCCTCACTGCCATCGGAATATTAATCTACATAGGGACACGCACTGTCGATCACCTCAACCGCATTCTTATGGTAGGGTTAATTTTTACCTACTGTCTTTTGGTGATAAGTGGAGCAGGTTTTGTGCAAAGCAATAACCTCGTATTTCAACAGTGGCCAGCTATTTTCGCTTCTATACCACTCCTTCTGATCTCTTTTGGATACCAAAACCTTATTCCCAGTTTAGCAGAGTACCTTCAACATAATGTTAAAAAAATTACCTTAACAATTTTAGGTGGTACCCTACTCACCTTTCTTTTTTATCTTGTCTGGGAAATTATTATTCTTGGAATTTTACCATTTGAAAATGCCGAATCAGTGCAAGCAGTGATGAATAAAGGCGAAATCGTCACTGATATGCTCCAAAATGTGACCGGTATTCCCTATATACTACCTCTTACACAATCTTTTGCACTCTTCGCCATCATGACATCCCTATTGGCTAACTCCTTAACCTGCCTAGAATTCCTTCAAGATGGCCTAAGACGCTATGTCACTTCACCTAACCGGTTTCTACTCGTATTTCTAGTCCTCTTACCGCCCCTTATCATCGCACAATCCGATCCACATCTATTCCTCAAAGCACTCAGTATCGCCGGGGGAACAGCTACAGTCATTCTCTTTGGTATCTTTCCCGCTTTAATTGTGTGGTATGGCCGTTATAGAGACAACAAACCCGGCGCCATCGTCCCCGGCGGAAAGCCCGTACTCATTCTAGTCATCGCCTTTTCTCTGACCATATTAACCCTCGAGACTGCTAGGTTGCTCTTCCAAAGTTAAATACGGAGTCAAAACGCTCAAAAATAAGGGAGACCCTTGCATGCTAATTTTTGAGATCTCTTTTAAAGTCTTATATGTAGATGCTAATTCTTTAGGCAATTCTTGCAGGTTGATTTTATCAAATTCTTTAGGATCTCCCGAAAAAATAGGTTGGATAATCCTTACATGCTATAGCAAGCTTATCTTTGAAATCAGTATTTTCGCGCTTATCCCTAAGTTTACTTTGAGCATTAGTACAAAACAAATAAGTATAATTTTTATCACTTAATATACATTCTTTTACTACCAAAAAAGACAAAAAATTCCACAGCTTCTTGAGAAAAGTCGCCTTCTTTCAAATCGTATTTTAATGCAGCATTTAAAGGGTTTTCTAAAATTATATGAAGTAAGTCTTTTCCTAATTCCATTAAATCGTAAGAAATGGTTTCTGATGGTATTGATCCCTCTCGCACTGCTAAAAGGAAGTTTCGAAATCCTTCTATACTTCGACGAAACTCTCTTGTATCCTCTAGAAACATTTCACATTCTCTAGTAAAATTTTTAGATTCTAGTCTAATCTTTTTACCTTCTGAAAGAGGCTCTTCAGAAGGAATATCTTCAAAAGATAAATTTAAATAAAAGATTTTTTTAATCCAACAACACGTATTGATACTGCTTTCAAACAACAAGCAACAATGCTCACTCATACTCTTCTCAAAATTCGTCCCTTTTGCAAGGGCTAAAATGAATACAAAAATTCCCTCCACTACAGATTCAATAACCGCACAAAGACCGATACCAGCAAATCCAACTT
This sequence comes from Chlamydiota bacterium, assembly GCA_013287645.1. Taxonomy (GTDB): domain Bacteria; phylum Chlamydiota; class Chlamydiia; order Chlamydiales; family JABDDJ01; genus JABDDJ01. The sequence continues at coordinate 137,284 of JABDDJ010000001.1, forward strand.
CGGCCAACCCTAGCTTTACAAACCGTAAATGGGTATTGCAATTGTGAGAAGGATCATTTCTAAAAGAGATTAATGCTGTCGTTAAGTGACTAGAAATGGAATACGGTCCCATAGCTATTTTTTATCCATTTAGCTCGTTTATATAGGAAGAGAGACTATTATTAAGTAGGGTTGAACCTTGCTGAACAGTATTTGAAATGCTTTTAATCTTTGCAAACACCTCTTTAAGCTCTTCATCACGAAATTGAGAGATATCAATTTTATCAAAATCAAATGGATTTCTCATGTAAAAATAGAGAGGATAATCCCTAATAACCCTTTTGAATTTTGCTCCCTCTTTATTGATAACTTCTTGAATTTGGTCTCTAGCTTGCGCACAAAGAGCGTCACTAAAATAGTCGCCCTGATAGTCGCTCAAACATCGTACAACCACTAAAAAATAGAAAATTTGATAGGCTTCAGGAGAACAATTTCCCTCTTTAAAATTTAATTTAATGAGCTTATTCTTAGGATTTTCAAGCATCACTCTAGTTAAAACCCATGCCTTTTGACTCTCTTTAGTATTTAAGTGAGGCGCATTGCTACCACTATTAACTTGTTCAAGAACAACACTTAGATATTTATTTTCGAGTTCTATGTTTTCATTAAGTTCTAATTTAAAAACATCTTGCTCTTGGTCAGAAAGATCCTTCATTAACAGATTTCTAAAGATACTATAGACATTACAAACTGTCGCTGATGCAGCACTATTAAATAATACTACATGCCATTTGATAGGTTTTACTCTTAAAATATTTAATGCTTCTACAGGTAAAAAGATCAAAACATAAACATACATTTCAATAAAAGCGGCTAGACTTAAAAGCATAAAACAGGGTTCAGTAAATACTACCTTCTGAATAGTTTTTGCATTTCTAAAACGGACTACAGCAGCTGTTAAATGACTACTAATAGAGCGAGGCAAAGGGTAAAAGCCATTTTTATTCTTTATTTGATAACACTTCTGATGGAAGAGACTCCTTTCGATATAAAATGCCCCCTTTACCGGGTCAATTCCCATAGAAAGGAGATGACCATAACTCTTTTCTAACGCTCTATGTAAGCGGAAAACATTCAAATTTCGCGCTTCTTCATTAAAAAGAGCTCTATGAAATGCCGATGCAATTAAATGCCCGGTTGCCCGAATTACCTCTAAAAGAGCTAACCTTATATGAGAGTAGAAATATTCTCCCCTAGGAACATAATTTTTAACAAAAGAACCATAAGAGACATTTCCATAGATAAATTGGAGCGGTTTGCTAAGAACATACTCTTTTATCTCAAGCTCAGTAGATAAGTTCAGCTCAGTTTTAACTAAATTAAAATAGCTTATTGAATTTTCTAATTTCATTAAATCTCCGGCATAAAAGTCGGATTATAATAGGAAAATATTATATTTACAATAATTATTTAACTAAATGCTATAATCAAGTTTGAAAAGCTTAATAGTTATTATCCGGAGGTTTCTATGTCCATTGCATCTGTAAGTATACTCCAAGGACCACAATCCGCCGCACCCATAGGCTCTTCAAAGGTAAAAGCAAAGAATCGTATAGTTTTTAATGATTTAAAAACTGACTCCAAACCTGAGAATAGATTTGCAGTTGCTGGGGAAGTGGTTGACACCAGCAAAAGATCTGGCTTCTTCGAGAGTATCAACGACTCACTCCCCAATTGGCGTACTTGCTATCTTACTGTTAGAATGGGGGATTCTGAAGATACTGCAAGGATTAAAGTAAATAAAAATAGCCTCTGCAAAAGACTAGGTATTTCTAAGGATGTTTTAGATGAAGCTTATAAAATAGGCGGACAGAAACTTGCTTCTGATCTTGTAAATGCTAGAATCCAAGTACTTAATAAAGAGAGTAGTGAGCTTAGTAAACATCATCCCCAATTTGATTTTAAACACGTTCAACAACTAATTGATTTATTATTGGAACAAGCTAGAAAAAGTAGGTCTCATTTTGATTACGAAAAGTTCGATGAACTTATGAAAATTATTGATCCTGAAGACGCAGTTCTTGCTATGTTAAATAACCCTGACAAAGAAAATATTAATTTGCTTAAAAATAATACACTAACTGAAGAATATAAAGAAAAACTAAACAAACTAAAAAAATTAATAAAACGTGATACTATAGATTCAGGCTTTATAAACCACCGAATTATCAGTAGTGAAACTGAGCTTAATACCATTAATCCAAATTCATATGAAATTATTAAAAACCTCATAGAAGCAGAGAAGACTTATTCACGCCATTACTGGACTAACATTTCCATTTCTAATCCTAAAGATCATGATCATGCCACTGCTATGATAAAACAAAGACTCGCTAATAAAGTAAACTCATCTACTATTCAGGTTTCGCCCACTCCTTTAGTAAGGATTATGGAAGAACGAACTGAAGCACTTAAACTGAGTTCTTCTCCAGGAACTCAAAAAAATCGTGTAAATTTTATTCCAGATATTAAGGGTGAAAACTCATCCAGATTTTATATTGCTGGCGAAGTTATTGACCATTTCAAAACAAACCTATTCAATCAATCTATGTCGTCTCTCCCCAATATACGTACCTGCTATTTATCAGTAAAAACTGATAATGAAAGTCTTCCTATCATTATTAAAGTAAATAAAAATAGCTTATGCAAAAGATTGGGTATTTCTAAAGATGAATTAGATAAAGCTTATGAAATAGGCGGTAAACATGGAATTGTTGTTGCTAGCCAATTCGTTGAGAGTAGAATAGCATATTTGAAGAATAAGAGGGAAGATCTTAACAGTCTTTACACAAGTAACAATGCAATTAAAACATTGTCTGAAGAAGCTGATTACTTACTAAGTGATAAAGCAAATTACAACAGATCAGATAGTCCAGATTATGTACGTTTGGAGAGATTAATTAATCAATTAAATCCAGATGATACTGTTTTAGCAATGCTAACTCCAGAAGCAAAAGAAAATCTGAACAGTGCTAAAGATGAATTAAAAGAAACATTAACTAAATTAATTAATTCTAAGGAAGAATTTTCAAAAAATCGACAACGTACTATTGCAAGACTGACTAAGACAGCAGGTTTAAGCACTTATGAAATTATAAAAAATCTTACAGAAGCTGAGAAAATCTACTCCCGTCTACCATTAAAAACAAAATTAGTTTGGAAATTCGAACCTAAAGCGCCTCAGTTTGAAGAAAAATTTTCAAGTATCAGAAAACTCTTTTCCCCACTTGTCTGAGCTTAATTTAGCAGAATAAACTTCCAAGTTTAGGACTCATCTTACGCAGAGTCAGCCTTTCAGGCCTTCAATATTGCTTTGCTCATTCCCCAGGCCTGGCGGCCTGGGCTATACAGAGAAAGAGCCCTTCGGGCCTAGAACAAATGGATTAAGCTTAGGCCCGAAGGGCTCTTTCTTTCTATAGCCCAGGCCGCCAGGCCTGGGTAAAACGAACAAAATGTTGGAGAGGCCTGAAAGGCTGACTCTGCGTAAGGTGAGTTTAGGATTAATTTAATCCTTTCTGACGAGCTAGTAGTTGATTATCTTCGCTCAACATCCCTTTAATCTGATCATATTGCTGTTGAGTAAGCTTTTCAAATTTTGCTAGATTGCTAGTTTTAATGCCTTCGCTCTTCTTTTGTATTTTATCAAAAGGTAATCCAATTTGAATATTTTCATGACATTCTGGCATTCCACCTGCACCATGACTTTTATAATTCCAAGAGCGACTATAAAAATGTTGAGCAGATTCATCTGACAAAATTTGAATAGAATACTCAGGAAATAATGCATCTACCTGCTCTTTACCCATGCCAATAAAATCAACGATGGGTAATCGATCCAGCTTGACCAATTTCATCAGTGAAGTGCTAAACTTTTTAAAAATCACTTTAAATTGATCATCAGGCACTGCACTTAATAGAACCTCATTAGATAAATCATTACCTCTCCACCCAAATAAATCATCCAACTTTTTAGTATTCAATTCGGATATATCGAGAGGTCTTTGATTCTCTACTTCTTTAAAACGATCCTGTGTAATCATTAGCATCAAATTTTTAGAAAGCTTAGTGAGTACATTTTGAATCTGACTGTTGGGTACCGCTCTAAATAGAACCTCATTAGATAAATCATTACCTCTCCACCCAAATAAATCATTAAGCTTGGATGTATCCAAATCCGATATATCAAGAGCTCTTTGATTCTCGGTTTCTTTAAATCGATCAGGAGTAATCTTTTCCATCATAAATTTAGGTAGTTTATCCAATATTTTTTGCATCTGACTGTTGGGTACCAATCTAAATAGAACCTCATTGGACTTATCACCTTCTCCTCTCCAACCAAATAAATTTTCAAAAGTATCCAAACTGGTTATGTCTAAAGGATTTTCACCCTTGAAATGTCGCTCATCAATTAACACTAGTAGACACCTTGAGTGCTTAATTTCCGGCAATAAGGCCTGAATCGTTTGGGTACTTAGATTTCTGAATTGAATTAGAGTAATTTTAGATATATCAGTACCTAGATCAATTGTAGGAAGTGATTCATTCTTAAAATGCAAAAGTCTGTCTCGCAAAATGTCTTTAACTTCCTGACAGACATTCATATATTCTTTTAAGGATAGAATAGAAAACTCATCATCACTCAAGAGCAAGTAGTTTAATTGATTGTGAGCCGCACTAATTATAACCGTTTCTAAGCCAATAGAGCTTAATAATTCATCGTTTAAAAGATCAATTTTCTTAAAACTTTCATCAGAAATCTTTCCTGTTAACTTAAATTTCTCCAATACAGCTTCTCGTTGATTAAAACTACATTTTTTAAAATCCAATAAAGTCATTGTCTCTGCATCTTTGGCATGAGGAATAATGATGCCATTTTTACATGTCAGTGAAAAATTAGTGATGACGTGTATATTAGCTTCATGCATTTCTTCGAAATAACCATAACACTGTTTTTGAAACAGGCTTTGCTGGACACTTAAAACTTGCTGAGAAAATAGCATCAAAAAGTGTCCATACGCTTTCTCAAGGCTTCTACCAGCTCGATAAACATTAAGTTTGCTCAGAGGAAAATCGAATTTGATGGTTTTAAAGACAGACATAAGAAGATTCCCTAGAGCTCGAATGATCTCAAGCAACATATCGCGAATAATTACTAATTTTGATTCTTTTGATTGATCTTCTACGGGATAAAGCTTTTTAAAAGAATTCCATGTCACATTTCCGTATTTGTAACAAAGTGAGCTTGCTCTAATCTGTTTTTTAATCAAATCGGCAGTTTTGAAGCTTTGCTCCTGGGTAACAGCTGTATAGTATTCCGGGCAGCCGGAGCTAAATTCTATGGAACCATTCGTCATACACTACGTCCTTATCTAGGAAAAGAGATAACTATACTAGGAAAATATTTATTTTACAAATAATTTTAATTAACGAGTATAATAAAGCTTGAATAGATTGTTATATTACACATTAGGAGGTTACTATGCAGTTCCCAACAGTAAATATACAATCACAATCTACGGCGCAACCTTTAAGTTCTTCTCCTGTGAAGGAAAAAAACCGCATTAATTTTAGTGCACTCACTAGTGTTTCAGTCCCTGGCGAAAGGATTGATTTTGGCAAAAAAAAAAGAGTTTCTTAACTCATGCATTCGACAAAGCCACTAATTGGAACAACTGCACTTTGTCAGTAAACCTTCGGGGCGAAGATATACCAGTAAGCATCAAAGTCAATAAAAACAGTCTTTGCAAAAAGTTAGGCATTTCTAAAGATGTATTAGATAAAGCATATAAATTAGGCGGAAAACAATTTGGACAACAGATGGCCTCTCGGTTAGTTCAGGGAAGAATTCAAGAACTCAAAAAAGAGAGAGATGACCTCAATAAGCAATATTCAAAAGACTGTACTAAAACACTTAGGTTTGATGCAAACAAATTGATACAAGATGGCAACTTTACTACTCCTGGTAGTGCAGATTTCAAGGAGTTAGATGATCTAATAAAAAAATTAAAACCTGAAGAGTCAGTCGTAGCAACGCTAAATGATACTGCAAAAGAAAATCTAAAAAACGTCCAAAATAGTTTAAAAAAGGAAATATCTCTATTAATCGAATATAAGAACCAAATTTCAAAACGTCAACAGAACGAAATTTCAAAACATCCGCAAAAACATATTGAAGAAAACATGCAAAAGCTTGAAACAGGAGGACTAGATTCTTACCAATCCATAAAAATATTATCAGAAACCGAAAAAATCTATTCACGACTCCCTCTGTTTCAAAAACTAAAAATAAAAGAAACTGATTCACAAAAGTCATCATATGGATATTCGATGGAAAATCGCATTAAAATAATTAAACAAGCCCTAGTTAACAACCCTCCAATCTAGGTATGCTTAAACTAAAGTGAGCAACGGACGGTAGATAACATTAATAGGCGCTGTCCATGAATGTCCATAGACGTCCATGAGTGTCCATAATTGTCCAACAAGTTGAGGAATATATAAGCTTAAAGAAAAAGCTTGGCGGCGACCTACTCTCCCACACTCTTGTGTGCAGTACCATCGGCGATGAAAGGCTTAACTTCTGAGTTCGGAATGGGGTCAGGTGTTGCCCTTTCTCTCGTGCCACCAAGCATATATTATTGATTTCAAAAAGCGTCTGAAGAACTTTGCAAGGGAATTTTTTTGTAGCTTGTATCTTTTTCTAAAAAAAGGTGGTCAAGCCGATGGACTGGTTAGTATTGGTCTGCTCAACGTATTACTACGCTTACACTTCCAACCTATCTACCACGTCGTCTTCATGGTGTCTCTTAGGGATACCTTATCTTGAAGGAGGCTTGGCGTTTAGATGCTTTCAACGCTTATCCTTTCCAAACTTAGCTACCCGGCTATGCTCTTGGCAGAACAACCGGATCACCATTGGTTTGTCCACTTCGGTCCTCTCGTACTAGAAGCAGCTCTTCTCAAGTATCCTACGCCCACAACAGATAGGGACCAAACTGTCTCACGACGTTTTGAACCCAACTCGCGTACCGCTTTAATTGGCGAACAGCCAAACCCTTGGGACCTTCTTCAGCCCCAGGATGCGATGAGTCGACATCGAGGTGCCAAACCGCCACGTCGATATGAACTCTTGGTGGCGATAAGCCTGTTATCCCCGGAGTACCTTTTATCCGTTGAGCGACGGCGATTCCACTTTCCACCGCCGGATCACTAAGCCCGACTTTCGTCTCTGTTCGACTTGTCAGTCTCACAGTTAACTTACCTTATACCTTTGCGCTCTACTCGTGATTACCAACCACGATGAGGTAAGCTTTGGACTCCTCCGTTACTTTTTAGGAGGATACCGCCCCAGTAAAACTGCCCGTCTGGCACTGTCCATCCTCCAGTTTATGGAGTGATGTTAGATTTCCAACGTACTAAGACCGGTATTTCAACGGTGACTCGACTACCCCTGACGAGGCAGCGTCATAGTCTCCCGGTTATTCTACACATAGTGCGTCAAAAGCCCATACCAGAGTACAGTAAAGGTTCACGGGGTCTTTCCGTCTTGTTGCGGGTAAACAGCATCTTCACTGCTACTACAATTTCACCGAGTCTCTTGTTGAGACAGTGCCCAGATCGTTATACCATTCGTGCAGGTCGGAACTTACCCGACAAGGAATTTCGCTACCTTAGGACCGTTATAGTTACGGCCGCCATTCACCAGGGCTTAAATTCAATGCTTCGCCGAAGCTAACATCTCCTTTTGACCTTTTGGCATTGGGCAGGCATCACACCATATACTTCGCCTTAGACGGCTTTGCATAGTGCTGTGTTTTTGTTAAACAGTCGCCTGGGCCATTTCGCTGCGGCCGCCTGCTGCTTCCGATGTGCTCGGTTACTGCCTGCGGCTTCCCTTCTCCCGAAGTTACGGGAATAATTTGCAGAGTTCCTTAACAAGAGTTATCTCGCGCGCCTGAGAATCTTCATCCTACCCACCTGTGTCGGTTTTGGTACGGTCGCCGTCATTAGTTAGAGTTTATTTCTTGGAAGTTCAGCTTTCACACTATTGGTTCACCGCGAGGGCTCCCCTTAGCCTATATCTGGAACTTGTGCTAGCGGATTTGCCTACTAGCATTCCTCGTATAGAACACGGACACGTCCGATGGTCCGCGTGTGTCTACTCTCTTCGTCAACTCTTCACTATTAATTTAGGCGGCGCAGGAATATTTAACCTGCTTGCCATCGCCTACGCTTTGCAGCCTCGGCTTAGGGACCGGCTAACCCAGGGAAGACGAGCTTTACCCTGGAAACCTTAGGTTTTCGGCGAGGGGGATTTTCACCCCCTTTATCGTTTACTTATGCCATGCATAGTCACTAGTATGCGCTCCAGCGCTCCTTTCGGTACGCCTTCGTTGCGGATACTACGCTCCCCTACCACTTACTCTAATGAGTAAATCCGCGGCTTCGGCTCTATACTTTAGTCCCGATTGTTATCGGCGCAAAGTCTCTCGATTGGTGAGCTGTTACGCACTCTTTAAATGGTGGCTGCCTCTAAGCCAACATCCCAACTGTTTTAGAAACTTCACTTCCTTACGCACTTAGTATAGAATTGGGGGCCTTAGCCGGCGGTCTGGGCTGTTCCCCTTTTGACAATGAAGCTTATCCCCCACTGTCTATCTCCCGGGCTTGATGCAGAGTATTCGGAGTTTGGTTTCCTTTGGTAGGCCGGTGGGGCCCCCGCGTGAATCCAGTGCTCTACCCCTCTGCAGATGCGTCCGGGGCTAACCCTAAAGTTATTTCGGGGAGAACAAGATATCTCCGAGTTTGATTGGCCTTTCACCCCTATCCACAACTCATCCAAAACTTTTTCAACAGTAACTGGTTCGGTCCTCCACAAGGTGTTACCCTTGCTTCAACCTGGTCATGGATAGATCACTCGGTTTCGTGTCTACACGATACGACTTAAGTACACATCGCGGTCTAAATAACCCATTTTCTTTGCTTATCTTTTGCCTTACAACTGCTGTGAATGATTCGCGCCTACATTTTATGTATGTCGCTCATCATTCACAGCAGTTCTAAGGCAAAATCTAAACAAATTAAATGGATTCTTTAGGCCGCGATATGTACATCGCCCTTTTAAGACTTGCTTTCGCTTCGGCTCCGGAACGGTGTCCCTTAACCTTGCCATATCATGTAACTCGCTGGCTCATCATGCAAAAGGCACGCCGTCAGCCTTTCCCTTTAAAAGGGCATAGGCCTCCGACCGCTTGTAAGCTGCCGGTTTCAGGTTCTATTTCACTCCCCTAACAGGGGTTCTTTTCACCTTTCCCTCACGGTACTTGTTCACTATCGGTCATCAATGAGTATTTAGCCTTGGAGAGTGGTCTCCCCAGATTCAGACCGGGTTTCACGTGTCCGGCCCTACTCAGGTGTCTACTTGCGTATGGAGCTCTTTTCGCCTACGGGACTATCACCCTGTTTCGTCTCGCTTTCCAGAGATGTTTGGCTAAGATTTCCAAGTCGCTTTATTGTAGATCCTACAACCCCATTTGCGTGCAAATGGTTTGGGCTCTTCCCCGTTCGCTCGCCGCTACTAGGGGAATCTCGTTTTGATTTCTTTTCCTCTGCCTACTTAGATGTTTCAGTTCGGCAGGTATCGCTTCTATTGACCTATGAATTCAGTCAATGATAGTAAGAGATTAGTCTTACTGGGTTTCCCCATTCGGAGTCCTTCGGGTCGTAGCTTCTTTCCAGCTCGCCGAAGAGTATCGCCGGTATGCGCGTCCTTCGTCGCCTATTGATGCCAAGGCATCCACCGACAGCCCTTAATAGCTTGACCATAATATTTATGTGTCTTTGCCTTGCATGAGTGTGATTTTTTTCACCACAGAGCTCACTATGAACACAGAGAGGAAATTTTAAACGCAAAGGCGCAGAGGCGCAAAGGAAAAATATGCTTGAGCAATGCCTGCGGCATAGCTCAATATATTTCTTTGCGTCTTTGCGACTTTGCGTTTAAATTTTCTTCTCTGTGTTCTTAGAGAGCTCTGTGGCTAATCATCACATTCTTTTGATTCTTCAAACGCTTTTTGAAGTCAGTAATATATATATGCTTGTTATCTATCGTTCTGTCTAAATAGCTTTTAGACAACGCTAAGAAGGTAAAGTGAGAACAAACTGTGCCTCAACCGTAGTTTAAGTCTGGCTTAAACTTGTCCTTAAAAGGAGGTGATCCAGCCCCACCTTCCGGTAGGGCTACCTTGTTACGACTTCATCCCAGTCATCGGCCTTACCTTAGGCGCCTATCGGCGACTTCGGGTAAAACCAACTCCCATGATGTGACGGGCGGTGTGTACAAGACCCGGGAACGTATTCACGGCGCTGTAGCTGACGCGCCATTACTAGCAATTCCAACTTCATGTAGTCGAGTTGCAGACTACAATCTGAACTGGGGCCGGCTTTTGGGGATTTGCTCCGCCTTGCGGGTTGGCTGCCCTCTGTACCGGCCATTGTAGCACGTGTGTAGCCCCAGATATAAGGGCCATGCGGACTTGACGTCATCCTCACCTTCCTCCTGGTTAACCCAGGCAGTCTCACTAGAGTTCCCACCATTACGTGCTGGCAACTAGTAATAAGGGTTGCGCTCGTTGCGGGACTTAACCCAACACCTCACGGCACGAGCTGACGACAGCCATGCAGCACCTGTGCAGAGGCCCTTGCGGGAGGCTTCATCTCTGAAGTTGTCCTCTGCATGTCAAACCTGGGTAAGGTTCTTCGCGTTGCATCGAATTAAACCACATGCTCCACTGCTTGTGCGGGTCCCCGTCAATTCTTTTGAGTTTCACCCTTGCGGGCGTACTCCCCAGGCGGTATATTTATCGCGTTAGCTACGGCACAACTAGGGTTGAGTCCAGTTACACCAAATATACATCGTTTACGGCAAGGACTACCAGGGTATCTAATCCTGTTTGCTCCCCTTGCTTTCGCGCCTCAGCGTCAGGTATAAACTAGAAAACCGCTTTCGCCACAGGTGTTCCTCCACATATCTACGCATTTCACCGCTACTTGTGGAATTCCGTTTTCTCCGTCTACCCTCTAGAATGGCAGTTTCAAGTGCTGTTCCGGAGTTAAGCTCCGGGATTTCACACCTGACTGACCATACCGCCTACGCGCCCTTTACGCCCAATAATTCCGATTAATGCTTGCACCCTCCGTATTACCGCAGCTGCTGGCACGGAGTTAGCCGGTGCTTCTTTACCTGGTACCCTCAAATTAAAGGAGTATTAGTCCTTTGCTCTTGTTCCCAGGCGAAAGTGCTTTACGACCCGAGGGCCTTCATCACACACACGGCGTCGCTTCGTCAGGCTTTCGCCCATTGCGAAAGATTCTCGACTGCAGCCTCCCGTAGGAGTCTGGGCAGTTCTCAGTCCCAGTGTTGGCGGTCAATCTCTCAATCCGCCTAGACGTCTTAGCCTTGGTGAGCTCTTACCTCACCAACTAGCTGATATCGCATGGGCCGCTCTCTCACCGCGAGGTCTTGCGATCCCCCGCTTTCATATAAGCTTGTTATCAAGCTTTCACGTCATTTAGTATTAGCGGCCGTTTCCAGCCGTTGTTCTAAAGTCAGAGGTGCGTTACCCATGTATTACTAACCCTTCCGCCACTAAATAGGAGATTGCTCTCTTATTTCGTACGACTTGCATGCCTCATCCACGCCGTCAGCATTCAATCTGAACCAAGATCAAATTCTCAATCAAAAAAAATTTTGAGAACTTGAGTTTTATTGTTGCGACGAGTTTTATCTCGCCGCACAAGCACAGTTTGTTTTTATTTCACTTTACCTTTTTAGCGCTGTCTAAATAATTGTGCTGCGCTAGGAGCGCTGCTTTTTGCGTTACTTATTCTTTCGTTGCGTTAGAATCAGTAGCGAATATGCAACAATCTACCTAAGATGTGAGATTTTTCACAAGCATTTTTCTATTTATTTCTAAATCGCTGCCCTAGTTGTTACTAGAGGTCTCTTCTGAGGTTGAAAAAAATAATGACATCATGTGGATTTAACGATATACTGCGCCATTTAGAGATTTGGAAAGTATTATGTTAAATTTTAGAAAACTGAAGCATGACTTTTCTCCCGCCTTGTTGAAGGAGGGGAAGGCTATCTATGAGAGGCAGGGGGTATTGGAGGCCAAGATCATAGAGTTAACACCGCGCAGTGTGCGTATAAACGGTAAGGTAGCGGGATCGTTTGATCATCATTACAGCTGTGAGGTGGAGTTGAATCTTGAAGATTCGACGTTTGTGGATTCAGATTGTGACTGTCCGAATCAGTTTGATTGTCAGCATTTGGCAGCTTTGACGTTTTATATGGAAAATCATTATGACACGCTTGTGGTGGCATTTTCGAAAGAGAATGACATTGAGAATTCGGAAGAGGATGAGGAGAATAAAGAGGGTTTGAGAGAGACTATCCGTACGTCGCGCGATAAGGAGGTGAAGCGCCGCGATAAGCATTTTCAGAAGGAGTTGTTGGAGGAGTATACCAAGGCAGCGAAGGTATTGGGGACATCACCCTATTTTGTGCCTGAGGATAAGATAGAGGTGGACAATGCTGAGTTGGCGGTAATATTTGCGTTGCCGAATGATGCTGCTTCAAATAGAGCGCAGGCAGAGTTGCAGATAGCATTGAGACTACCTTATCGTTCTAAATTGGTTCTTGTGCCTAATATGGGTGAGTTTTTGGCTTCTTTGCGGTATTCTGAGCCTTTTTATATTGGTACTAGAAGGTATTTATTTACATTTAATTCGTTTGACAAGATTAGCGCATTGCTTTTGAAGACCTTAGTTGATTTTGCCCAGCCGGTGGATAACAAATCGGACAAGAGTGCGAGATATGCGACAATTGGAGTAGAGACTTTAGGTTCGTTGTTGGCAGAGGTGTACGATATGGCTATGGCTACATTGCCGACGGCCATAGCGACTCGAGAGGATGGTGAGGCTCAGTGGATTCATTTGCCATCTCTTTATCAGAATGGTCAGGAAGAGCCTTTACGCTTTACGACCCATAAAGCACAGATGCAGTTTCAGTTGGAGTATTTGGAGACTCCGATGCCCGCGATATTGATTAAGCCGACTATTCATTTGGATGATGAGTCTTCGTTGGGAATAGAGGGGCTGCAGTATTTTCCTTGTGCCCGGCCTGGGATGATTCATCAAAATACTTTTTATCGCTTCCAGGATGTGATTAAGAGGAAGCATTTGCGTCATTTGGCGGCTATTGGAGATTTGGCGATTCCACAGCCTCTATTTGGAACTTTTGTGGAAAATGCCCTGTCAGAGTTGTTGAGATACGGTAAAGTGCTGAATCGCGAGATAATTGAGCGATTTGTCACGATGCCATTTGTCTCTAAGGTACAAGCAGAGTGCGAAATTAGTTACTTGAGCGGCGAATTGGAGGCGAAGTTATTCTTCTTGTACAACAATGTCAAGGTACCTGCTGCACATAGCTTATTGACAATAGACCATGTGGATACTTTTGTGAGTCCACAGGGTATTTTGGCACGCAATCTGACGGAAGAGCAATCTATTTTGGACGATCTGTTCCAAGGATTTACATACGATCCTTTGCAAGGTGTGTACCTTGCGCGGAGTGAAAAGAAAATCATTGAATTCATGACTGAGGTCCTTCCACGCAATCAACAGCGCGTGAATTTCTGTTGTCCGGACAATCTGATGGAGCATTTTGTTTATGACAACTCTACGTTTAGTTTGTTGCTGAAAGAATCTGAAGCTGTGGATAGTTATGAAGTGACTGTGAAGGTAGACGGCCACTTGAACGGGGTGTCTATTGAGCAGCTTTGGGAATGCTTGAGCATGAAGAGAGCTTATATTGAGCTTGAGAGAAGAGCGCCCAGTAGGACAACACGTCGTGGAGATTCTGGAGAAGGAACAAAGCTTCCTAAAATTTTGGTTCTGGATCTGGAGCGCATTAGTCCGGTAGTGCAGATATTTGACGAGATAGGGGTGCGAGATCTGTCAAATCACAAGGAGATGAGGCCGCTCTGGAGTTTAGCAAATATTGATCCATCTCATTTCGAGGGCCTTCCAATCAAGTTTTCGATGAGTAAGAGGCTTTTGCAGATTCAGGAGCAGATGCTGGGAACACGTTCCATGGAAGCGAGTCCTATTCCGGAGATTATCAAGGCACAGTTGAGACCCTACCAGATTGAGGGTGTGCAGTGGTTAGAGCGCCTGCGTTCAATGCATTTGAATGGTATTTTAGCGGACGATATGGGGCTTGGTAAGACTTTACAGGCGATTATTGCTTTAACGCAGCATAAAATTGACGATCCGCAAGCGTTGGCTTTGATTGTGGCTCCTACTTCATTGATTCATAACTGGAGGGAGGAGTTTAATAAATTTAATCCTGATTTGCGCATTTTAATTGTGGATGGTACGCCTCAACAGAGACGTAAACTGATCTCTGACATGAAGAATATTGATATTGTGGTAACATCCTATAGTTTACTGCAAAAAGATACGGATGCTTACAAAAATATTTCCTTCTCATATGCAATTCTGGATGAGGCACAGCATATTAAAAATCGTGGAACACGCAATGCAAAATCGGTAAAACAGATTCAGGCTGCGCATCGCCTTATTTTGACAGGTACTCCGATTGAGAACTCGCTGGATGAGCTGTGGAGTTTGTTTGACTTTTTGATGCCAGGATTGTTGAGTACATATGACCGATTTGTTGAGAAGTATGTGCGTGCTCCTAAGCAGGGTGATACTAAGGCTTCAGATACTCTCCGACGTAAAGTTTCCCCATTTATCCTTCGCAGAATGAAAAAGGATGTTTTGAAGGAGCTGCCGCCTGTTTCTGAAATTGTTTACCATTGCCATTTATCGGATACGCAAAAAGAGCTTTACAGTTCTTATGCAGCATCGGCACGTGAAGAGTTGTCACAGCTTGTTAAGAAAGAGGGCTTTGACCGCGTGCAGATCCATGTGTTGGCTACATTGACGCGCTTGAAACAGATCTGCTGCCATCCTGGAATTTTTGCTAAAGAGATTATTGAACAGGGCGATTCTGCAAAGTATGATTTGCTGATTGAGCTGCTTCAGACTTTGATTCAGGGCAATCATAAAACAGTGATATTCAGTCAGTATACAAGAATGCTGAGCATTATGCGGGACGACTTTATTAAAAAGGGCATTACTTTTGAATACTTAGACGGTTCTAGCAAGGACCGATTAGATATTGTGAAACGCTTTAACGATGATCCGAATGTATCTGTATTTTTAGTGTCCCTAAAGGCTGGTGGTGTTGGCCTTAACTTTGTGGGTGCAGATACTGTTGTCCACTTTGACATGTGGTGGAATCCTGCAGTAGAAAATCAGGCAACTGACCGTGTCCATCGTTTTGGGCAGCAGCAAAATGTCACTTCGATTAAACTTATTACACTTAACACTATAGAAGAAAAGATCCTCGAACTCCAGCAGCGCAAAAAGGGACTTGTGCGTAAGGTGATTGGCTGCGATGAAGAAGCAATAGCTAAACTTACATGGGAGGAGGTGTTGGAATTACTCCAAACCTAAGGTACATATGAAAGGTGCAAACACATTTCAGACTAATTTAAGAGAATTTTGGAAAAAATCTTTTGGCCGACTCACTAAGTTTCGGGCCGTATTCTCCAATGATATCGGAATAGATTTAGGGACAGCTAATACTCTGGTATTTGTGCGTGGAAAAGGAATAGTCCTTGCAGAGCCCTCTGTAGTTGCTGTGGACTCTATAACAAACGAGGTTCTAGCGGTAGGACATAAAGCAAAAGCAATGCTGGGTAAAACACCGCGTAAAATCCATGCCGTCCGTCCTATGAAGGATGGGGTGATTGCAGACTTTGAAGTAGCTGAGGGCATGTTAAAGGCCCTTATAAAGAAGGTGACTCCATCCAGAAGCCTGTTTAGACCAAAAATCTTGATTGCTGTTCCGTCAGGGATTACAGGCGTCGAAAAGAGAGCTGTTGAAGACTCTGCCCTCCACGCTGGTGCTCAAGAAGTAGTGCTAATTGAAGAGCCTATGGCGGCTGCAATTGGGGCTGATTTGCCTGTGCACGAGCCTGCAGCGAATATGATTATTGACATTGGCGGCGGAACGACCGAAATAGCTATTATCTCGTTAGGAGGTATTGTCGAGTCGCGTTCGTTGCGTATTGCCGGTGATGAATTCGATGAGTGCATTATCAATTATATGCGCCGCACCTATAATCTAATGATTGGTCCTAGGACTGCTGAAGAGATTAAAATTACCATCGGATCGGCTTATCCGTTGGGCGGAAGCGAGCTCGAGATGGAGGTGCGTGGTCGAGATCAGGTTGCAGGGTTACCTGTGACGAAGCGTATTAACTCGGTCGAGATTCGCGAATGTTTAGCGGAGCCTATGCAGCAAATTATTGAAGCTATCAAGTTAACTTTAGAAAAATGCCCTCCAGAATTAGCTGCAGACCTGGTAGAACGCGGAATGCTTCTAGCTGGTGGAGGCGCTTTGATTAAAGGATTGGATAAGCTGCTTATTAAGGAAACAGGGTTGCCTGTCATTATAGCGCCTAATCCTCTCTTGGCTGTATGCTTGGGAACAGGTAAAGCCCTGGAGTACTTAGACAAGTTTAAAAAACGCAAAGCCCAGTAAATTTAAACGCAGAGGCGCAAAGATACAAAGGCGCAAAGAATTTTTAAATCTTTCTTTGCGTCTTTGCGCCTTTGCGTTTAATTAATTGAGGAATCTGAATGACTCTTGAGTTGAAGAATGCGAAGTTGAAAAAGTGGGTAGAGGACATGGCAGAGCTCTGCCAGCCAGATTCTATTTATCTGTGCGATGGATCGCGAGAAGAGTATAATCGGCTTGCTTCGCAGATGGTAGCTTCAGGGTTATTTACACCTTTAAATCCTAGTTTGAGGCCGAATAGTTTTTTAGCACGTTCAACGCTTGATGATGTCGCTCGTGTGGAAGAGAGAACTTTTATCTGCTCACATCGCCCTGAAGATGCAGGCCCGACAAATCATTGGCGTGACCCAAAGGAGATGAGGACTTTTTTAAGTGGACTCTTTAAAGGCTCCATGAAGGGACGTACGTTGTACATTATTCCTTTTAGCATGGGTCCATTAGGTTCTTCGATTGCACAAATAGGGGTGCAGATCACTGATTCTCCTTATGTCGTATGTAACATGCACACTATGACGAGAATGGGTAATCCTGCTCTAGAAGTCCTTTCAGATGGTTTCTTTGTACCATGCCTTCATTCTGTGGGAGTTCCTTTAGAAAAAGGCCAGAAAGACTCGACCTGGCCCTGTAATCCAGATAATAAATACATTGTCCAGTTTCCTGAAGAGAGAGAGATCTGGTCTTATGGAAGTGGATATGGAGGAAATGCCCTGCTGGGTAAAAAATGTTTAGCGCTCCGAATTGCCTCTGTCATGGCACGTGACGACGGTTGGATGGCAGAGCATATGCTTATTATGGGTGTCACTAATCCTCAAGGGCAAAAAAAATACTTTGCAGCCGCTTTTCCAAGCGCTTGTGGAAAGACTAATTTGGCTATGATGACCCCCACATTACCCGGATGGAAGGTTGAAACTGTGGGAGATGACATTGCATGGATGAAATTTGGAAAAGATGGCCGCCTGTATGCTATTAACCCCGAGGCAGGATTCTTTGGAGTAGCTCCAGGCACTTCACTTAAGTCCAATCCTAATGCAATGTATTCTATTGCCCGAAATACAATCTTTACGAATGTTGCATTGACCCCAGAACAAGATGTCTGGTGGGAAGGAATGACACCCGAAACTCCCCCTCACCTTATCGATTGGCTTAATCAGCCCTGGACACCACAAAGCAAGAAAAAGGCAGCACATCCTAATAGCCGCTTTACTGCGCCGGCATCACAGTGTCCTGCCATCGATCCTGATTGGGAAAATCCTAACGGAGTGCCCATTTCGGCTATTATTTTTGGCGGCAGACGATCTACTGTAGTCCCACTGGTCAATGAGGCCTTTTCTTGGCAACACGGAACCTTTCTGGGTGCCGGTACTACTTCAGAGACCACCGCAGCAGCCGCAGGAGCGGTAGGACAGCTCAGGCACGATCCTTTTGCGATGCTTCCCTTCTGTGGATATAACATGGGAGATTATTTTGGACATTGGCTATCAATAGGAAAAAATGCGAATCCGACAAAACTCCCTAAAATTTACTATGTGAATTGGTTTAGAAAGGATGATGAGGGGAAGTTCTTGTGGCCAGGATTTGGAGAAAACAGCCGTGTTCTACGCTGGATTTTTGAACGCTGCGAAGGCTCAGGTGCAGCTCACAAGACACCTATTGGAGTGCTGCCAGCTCCAGGTGCAATAGACATAAATGGTTTAAATATTTCTGAAGAGAGCATGAAAGCACTCTTTGCCATTGATATAGATAAATGGCAAAAAGAAGTCGAAGAAATGAGTAATTATTTTTCTATCTTTAAAGATAAATTACCTCAAGGGATTTCAGAAGAGCTAAATGCCCTGAAAGCCCGTTTGAAAGCATCCTAATTATGGCTTCTGGACACTCTCTTAAATCTAAAAAGCGCATTTTCAGAAATTTAAGCACAGGACTAATCTTAAGCGTAGTTTTAAATGCTTGTTTAATCGGATATATTTGCTACATCAAAATCGAAAGCCTTTCGCAGCCATTTCAGATATCTTTAAAGCAAAAGAAAAACAGTGCATCCGTCAAATTAAAAAACAATGATCTCTATATAGCATTTAAGGACCAGCCGATTGAAAAACTGCTCACGTTTTTGAATGATAAACGATGGGCAGAAGATGGCTTAAAGGTGCGAGATATTGCCTTAGCTATCCTCTATGCAGAGAATTTTGATATAGAAAGAGCTCTTGGCAAGATCCCTCATGGACATAAATGGATATTCAGTGATACTTCGCTGATTATTTTTCAAAAATTGACAGATCAGGATTTTAAACAACTTGAAGAGTTTGGAAAAAACGAGCGTTGGCCTATTTCTTCAAAAAAAATGTTTACCCTTCTTAAGGAAAATACAGTACCAGACCCTACCCTAGAAGAAGCTTTTATGCTTACTGCGCCCTTTCAGAATTTAGCTCAATCCTTGCCTGGGACAGAGAATAGAAAACTCCTTCAAATGACTTTAGAGGGAAATTGGGAAACGCTTCAGTCCGTGCAAACAGATGATAGACAAAACATCCTTTTAACTTATATCGATACAGATTCCCCTACAGCAGCCTACCTCCTCTTAAAGTATGAGCCCTTTTTTGCCTTTAAGCAGTTGGATAATGAGTATGCGCTAAAGACGCTCCAGCTTTTGACCGAAAAAAATGCTTTAACGGCAAAATTTGCCCTTAGTATGTTAGCTAGTCCCCGTAGCGAAGAGGTAAAGGAGCTCGCAATGAAAAGACTAACTAGTTTCACTAATAAATCCGATTTTGTCACCGCATTAGTTCCGCAAAAAAAAGAACCTCTACTCCTATCAAAGCCTATTTCTATCACAAAGCCTACTCCTACCCCTAGTAAAGCACGCTATCATATCGTCCAGTCCGGGGACAGCCTCTGGAAAATCTCTAAGCAGTGGAATGTTCCCCTCTCAGAGCTTAAAAAACAGAACGGACTCACTGACGATTCCATCCTCCAGCCAGGATTAATTTTAAAAATACCTTAGAAATTTAAAGAAGGATATGAAGTATGCAATCCATTCAGCGCTTAGTTGAGTTTATTAAGTCTTCACCCACAGCTTGGCATGCGGTAAAGGTTGTTAGCCAAGAACTTGAAAAAAAGGGATTTAGGCTCTTAGATGAGGGAAAGCCTTGGAAGCTCAAACCAGGTCAAGCGTACTATATTGTTAGAAATGGATCGTCTTTAATTGCCTTTGTGACCCCAAAAAAAGATCCTCAAAAAGCAGTGGTATGTGCGTCTCATACCGATAGCCCTGCGCTTAAGCTAAAACCAAACGCTGCCTATATTAAAGAAGGCATGCTTATGTTTGGCGTAGAAGTTTACGGCTCTCCATTGCTTAATTCTTGGTTAAATCGTGATTTAGGGATTGCTGGAAGAGTCATTAGCGAGTCCTTAGTGGAAAAGTTGGTAATGGTTGATCATGCCCCTTTAGTAATACCGCAGTTAGCTATTCACTTTGACAAAGAATTGAATACCCATGGACTTATTTTGAATAGGCAGGACCATTTGGCTGCGTTAGGAGCCATTGGAATTACAACGCAAAGTGAAGCAAATAAATATTTTCATAAACTATTGGGTGTCAAAGACTTAATAAGCAGCGACCTCTTTTTGTACCCCCTAGAACCTCCCGCCTTTGTAGGTCCCAACAAAGAGATGTTAGCGGCTTACCGTATTGATAGCCTTTGTAGCGTTCACGCTATTACATCAGCCTTAACTGCAAATCCAGAACCTTTAACAAGTACTCTAAAGATGTGCGTATTGTGGGATAATGAAGAGATAGGCTCTGAAACAGCACATGGAGCGGCATCTCCCTTTTTTGCAGAAACATTAGAGAGAATCCTTTTAAGCCTATCCCTCGAAAGAGAAGATTATTTGCAAATCATCCCCTCTTCCCTTTGCATTTCGGTCGATCTTGGACATGCGGTTAATCCCAATTATGCAGACAAACATGAGCCCAATCACAAGAACCTGTTAGGAAATGGCATTATTATCAAACATAGCGCAAATCAACGCTATGCCTCCAATGCACGTACAGCAGCTTTTATTAAATCTCTCTGTCACAAGCAAAAAATCCCTTGCCAGGATGTGGTTTCAAGAAGCGACCTGTCCCCAGGAACAACTGTAGGACCCATTCATGCCAATAGCACAGGTATGCCTACAGTCGATATAGGCATAGCACAGCTCTCCATGCACTCCGCAAGAGAACTCGTCTGCTGCCAAGACCACGAAAACATGATCGCCCTCCTAGGTAGCATATACGCTAAGGAGAGCTATACTTAACAATGGCAGTATGGTATGGATAACATTAAATTAGTGACTTTCACTGAATTAGAGCGGTTTAAGAACTATTTGGAAGCTTCTTTACGGAAAAATGAAGCGCTCAATAGCATTTTGATAGGAGTGTTATTACAAGCTAAGGAAAGCACGATATTGAGTCTCGGAACATGCTGTCAGGATTCTAAATTAGAAATTGCTTGGATGTTGACACATGATAAGGTGTTGATGTTGACTGAAGGTAGCGAAAAGGCTATTCATTTATTAGCAGATCATTTCTCAAAACAACATCATAACATCTTAAGAATAAGGGGGGCAGCTTACTCAGTAGATACCTTCATTAGACTAAGTCGTCTTGGTGTATGTAAAAGCATGATGCAAAATGTTTACGAGCTAGATAAAATGATTTTGCAGAATCGTAGTCCGGGACAGCTTAGAAAAGCAGAGCTATCCGATATTACATGCCTTCAGCCTTGGATTGAGAAATATATTGCCGAAGCAAAACTTGACTATGTAGACCCAAATGTACTCCTACTAAACCTGATTGGGAAAGAGCGCCTATACTTGTGGGAAAACAACAAAACGATACTATCAATGGCAGCAAGTGCAGGGCCCACTTTTACTGGTATTCGAATTAATCTTGTTTTCACACCTCAAGCTTACCGTGGAAAGGGTTATGCCACTTCATGTGTAGCAGCATTAGTGAATTATCTCTTGCAACATGGATATAGCAAATGCTTTTTATTTGCAGATCAAGAGAACCGTACTGCTAACTCCATTTATAAAAAAATGGGATTTACTTTAATGGGAAGCTACTTGGACTGCACGGTCGCTAAAGATACTGAAGCTTCCTGACCTGATTTGAAAAAATCCCGTATAATCCAATGCCAGTCAATAATGCTCCAAAGCTAAAAATAGCGATATTGTAGCTCACACCTACAGGTGATGAAAAACTTGGCTCAATGAGATAGTCAACTAAAATTCCAGCAATGACTTGTGCGATTGGTACCGATAATTTCGAAAGAGCTCGTCTGACAGCAAAAAACCGCCCTTGAATTTCTACAGGAACTCTACTCTGCCAGATGCTTCGATTGGTTGCATTAATAAATGGGATAATCCCCATAAATATGCTTAAGCCTAGTCCCCACAATAGAGGATGGCGAGACAACCCGATGGTCATCACCCCAAACATGCCAAGAAAAACAATTGCTATCATATTGGAGCGCACGAGATATTTGGGAGATGGAACAATAGCTGTTGCGAGACTAACAACGATTTGTGCTCCCCCACCAACCGCCATCAGTATGCCTAGCAAAATGCTATCTCCGTCTGTGACCTTCAAAACTAAAGGAGCGATAAGTACAAATGAAGCTGAGATGAAAAAATTTAAACTCCCATTGATGCAAAGAAGAAAACCTGCACCGGGAAGGGTTTTAATAATTCTGAAAGCGTCTTTAAGATGGGAGAAACAGGCTCCTTTTTCAAAGCTACCAGTAATGAATTTAGGAAATCGGATACAACTCAGTACAATTATTGCGACGGTAAATGAAAGTACATTCAAAATGAGGAGGGTTGAGATTGATAGAAATGATAATAGAACGGCCGCTAATATAGGTGCAAATAGAAGGCTTGCAGAGTCAGATAAAGAAATCAGGCTGTTTACTCGCACGAGATCCTTCTGGATAACCAGTTGAGAAATACCTGAGATTAATGCGGGATATTGAATAGTATCGATTGTGGCCCCTATCAATAGAAGAGCATAGATAAGAGATAAAGGTGGGAAGTCTAGAATCGAAATGGATATTACCAGAAGCAGAAGAAAAATAATTTGTCCAAAATCTGCTAATATTAAAAGTTTTTTGCGATCGATACGATCTGCGCAAAGACCTGCAAAGGGCCCTACAAGAATTTGAATGACGTTAATAGCTGCCATGCCAAATGCAATAGAAGATGCAGATTGATGAATTTGAAAAATCCAAATTATCATTGCATAGTGTTAATGATTACATTAGAGAAGAAATCCTACCTCCGATAAGGTAGTAAATCCGACGCTTATTACCTAGCCGCTTCCAACGCGGCTTTTTTGTCCCAAGGTTTTATTTTGATAAATTTTTCTAGTTTACTAAAGAGCAATTCTTCATCATCTATTGAGAGTTCTAGAATAGTTTCATAGACGCTGTCAAGTTCTTCAGAACGAAAATGGCTTAAATAACGAAACAAAGGAATTCCATTATTTATCTTCAATTTTCCCCACAAATTAATAGTAGAAGAAATCAGTTTATCTGGATTTTCATAAGTATATAAAGTCCTTACTACTTCTGCTGCATTAATTTCACTATTACAAATATTATCACCATGCTCAAAGAATTTTAGTATACTGCTAAATTGGTTCAGAATAGGAATGGGATTTTGTACTTTTAAATTATTTAAAGCTTTAAACATCCCAATCAGAATACAATCAATCTGCAAAGGGAAATTATAGCGAGTAGAAAATAATTTATGATTAATGAATGCTTCGCGATCCGCTGGAAGGATATCAAAAAGAACGGATAAAACTAATTTATTCAGCCTATCTTTTCTATGCATAGATATCTTACTCAAAAGACTTAAGACTTCATCAATAAAATTCTTGATCTCTTTTTCTGGAAGAGAAGTTAGAAGCCTGCGGATAATACACGCTGATGTGGGGTCTTGAGGCAAATATTTTTTTATTACTGCTATATGACTTTCTTCTTTATCTCTAAAGTTCTCAGGATCATCT
Organism: Chlamydiota bacterium; assembly: GCA_013287645.1. GTDB lineage: Bacteria > Chlamydiota > Chlamydiia > Chlamydiales > JABDDJ01 > JABDDJ01. The sequence goes on from JABDDJ010000001.1 coordinate 161,085, forward strand.
AAATACTCATTAGCAAAATCATCTGGAGTCTTACCATCATTATTTTTTATTTTAAGATCTGCACCATTTTCAATTAATTTATAAACTATCTCTAAGTGTAGAGAATTGGTAATGTTTTGTTTCATAGCAACATGTAATAAAGTATTTCCATCATCAAATTTCTGATTAATATTTCCAATGTAACTTAAACATTCTTCAAAACTAGAGAAATTATGAAATTTCACCAATACCCGCGCGTAATGTTTTAAAGTATTTAAAGCTTCATTTTCTAAAGAATCTTTTGAAAATTTTTGATAATTTTTTCCATCCTGATCGACTAAAGCAGGGTTTGCACCGCTTTCGATTAGAAATGAGACAACTTCTTCGTTTCTTGCAGCGGCTGCATAGTGCAAGGCTGTTCGCCCTTTTTCGTCTTGATAATCGAGTGGAAATCCGATCTCTTTAAATAACTTAATTATTTCTAAATGGTTATTTTCAGCTGATCTAAGAAATATTTTTCCTTCATCTATAGCAGCCAGTTTTAAGTCAGCGCCATAAAGCAAAAGCAATTTGATGATGTCAATTCGACCACTCTCAAAAGCATACTGTATAGGGTATTTACCAGCACTATCCCTTTGATTAGCCAGCTCTTTTTTGTTTTTAGTATAATCAAACAAGAGCGTTAGGCATTCAAAGTTACTTTGAGGTTTGATACTTTCGTGAAGCATATAATGAGGAGTGGTATACTCGTCTCTTCCTACCTGTTCAGGATCAGCCCCATTTTTCAGCAAATATTCCATAACAGAAAGATAACCTTTATTCAAAACATAATGGAGAGGGCCCAACCCTATTACGGATGGAGAGATTGTCTTATAATCGGGAATCCTTTTGCTCGCCGCACCAGCTTTGACTAGTGCCTGCACAATATCTAAATTTCCATTATTTGAGGCCATTTCCAAAGCGCTTATATGACTGTAATACGTACTATTAAGATCATCCTTACTCAGCAATGGGATGATTTTAAGGGCATTTTCTGTACTATCTGCATCATTATTTCCAATGTAATTAAGTAAAGCTTTTGTTAGTGACGAAACTGTTTTGTCTCGAATAACTGCCCCATGTTCTAGAAGTGCCCCTGGAATGGGTTTTTTGCATTCTTTTATAGGAGTTTCTTTAATGAGGGCACTTTGAAATTTTTCTAAAAAAGTGGGCTCAATCTCTTTGTCAACTGTGCAGATCGATTTGTCTTTTTCTGTTTTGCTATGAAGGGTAAGACGTTCCATTGCTAAAGTACTGTTATCCACAAAATTTGAGCTGGGAATAGCAGAAAAAGTAGTCATAAGAACTCTCTTTATTTAAAGTTGAGCATAGCTGTAATGTATCCTCGCTATGGCCAATTTTTCAAGCCAAAAATGTCTATGACAGGCTCTGCAAAAGATGATAATTATGATTCTTGTTTTATTAATATTTCACTTATGATCGTTCAGACAATATCTAAGGAGTTTTTTTTATATGAATAGTATATGTGGGATCTGTCATGAAGCTTACGGTTCTGATCATAGACCAACCGTTTTTTCTTGTGGGCATACTTATGGATCTACTTGCGTAGAGATTTATCTTAAATCGCGCCGAGACAAAGAACTCAGCGAAGAATGTCCTAAATGTAAAAAAATAATTCAATTCAAGATCATTAATTATGATTTTGAAGAATTTATTGAACAATCTAATAACCAAGCCCCAGAATCGAACAATCAAGACTCGGCAAAAAAAACCAGCCTTGTTGCAACACCGACGCTACTGCCTCCAGCACAAGAAAAAATACCTGTGCAGATAAGCACGCCCTCTAATTCTAACTTTTCTCTTCAAGCTCAAGCCGTCTTTTTAGAAAATAAAGAGCAACTTTATTCCAATTGGAGTTTTAAGACTGGTGCGGATCGAGACGAAAGTAAAGCGAATAGTAAGGAGAAGATGGTAATGAGTGCTTTAAACAATTTTTATAATACATGGAATGAAGGCGAACCATATCTATTAAATAGTTTAAGACTATCTGAAACATCTGTAAATTTACTACTAGAATTTCGTATACCTTTAAATCTTTTGCTGAAAACTCGAAAATTTTATTCAACAAAACACCTTCCAGTACAAGCCCGAGTTTTAGCTTGGTTTTATCTATTAACGCTTACCGCGGTTTCAGCTCACCAAAATTCGGAAAATGAAAAAATAACCGCAAGTATTATAGACGCTTTTTTAAACTTGCCTTCGGCAGACAATAAAGAAATTCAAATAAAAGGACTGGTGGAGCTAGTTAGTCAAATTGAACAAAATAGCAATATTTGTTTAACTCAGTATTGTTTAAAACTACTTCTTCCTATTCTTCAACTAAGCCATATTGAATTTTTAGAAGGCTTAAAGCAAGCTACTTTATATGTTCGAACGCAAAAAGAGTTAGAGGGTTGGAAGGTTTTTATTCATGCTTTAGCAAATCCCGAAAATATACCTGCTATCAACCTGTATAGGCCTGCTTTTGATTTTTTATATTTAGACCAGAAATTTCAACTTCAAATCGATGGGCTTTTTGAACAGTGCATAGATCATTTACTTGACCAAACACTACCTTCAATAAGATGTGAACAAAGCTGCCACCTTTTCTTGCATCCTCAAGCCAGGTGGAATGATGCTCCTATTGATAAATGGATAGATAAATTCCTTAAACCCTTCTTAAAAAAAGCAAGAATAGAAATTTGCAGTGAAAGATATGGAGATCGCGAAAGTGTTTATTATAAAACTGCTTTTAAAGCAGACATAGCTATTATTATAATGACTCCAGAGCTTTCCACAACCTTAGCCTTAGATTACGATGACTTCGGAGAAATAGGTTTAAGAACCCGTAAAAAATATCTAATGGATCGAGGGCAAGGGAGGCCTAATATGCATAAATTTGAGCAAACATATGTAATCAATATGGGACAAAGTAAAGATTCAAATTTTCCATTATTTAAAAAATATACGATTACAGATTTGGAAGACTTAGTTCCAAAACTTTTATCCTTAGCCGATTCTATTCTTGGTACCAATTTTGATGTTTCTGCCAACGTGCAGCAAACTTTCAAAGACTCTTGTGCACGCTTAATGAGTGGTGAAGAAGTGGCGGAGCATCTTTTTGAGCCCAGTATTTCTTGGAAGATGTTGGTGGGTAGTCATGCTAATTTGCAAAGAATTAACTATGGTCCCACAGAAACTCCACAAACTCAAAAACTCTCCACTAACGCATACGCATTAAGCTAAGCATAAATCAGTAGTGAAGTGAAAACAAATTAAAAAGGCTATTTCTAATTTGCTTTAACACATAGATTTATTATACTTGAACTTTAGAGTGTTTCTTCGAATTAGAAAAAGACAGGATAGGCAGGATATAGAAAGGATAAAGGCATACATAGCCTTCATCCTTTCTAATTTAGCTTTTTTATCTATCCATTTATTTCTGCAGTGCGAGCTGGGTCTGTGTGTTCTGTGAACGAACTCTTGATGGATTGGTTTGTAGCGAGAAGCTCGCCGCTTCTTACTCCTGTATCATAATAGGCTGCAAGTTGATTTAATAAAGCAGCTTTTGCTTGAGGATTTGTAGGCAAAAATGTGTGTATAAATAGCGCTAAAGCGTACTCAAAATCTCCTATGACAGGATCTTTAGGTTGACCGGTTGTTGGATCTCGCAAACTATCGGGATTCTCTACAGCCGCTTTCCAATCTGCTCCTGTGGTTGATCCAAAACGTGCAGTATGTAGTATAAAGAAGGCGTTAGATAGCATCAAAATGCGAATTCGATTTACAATTTCGGATTTTTGGTCTTGGGTTGGCTGTTCTGACTGGCTATATCTTTGGGTAATAATAGCCATAATGCCAGCTCCAAAAGCATCTGAATTGACTAATTTAGAAATATTTGTTGCATAACGTTTGGCAAATTCAGCATCTGTAACGTCGTTTGCACTCTTTCCATTAGCTTTTGCAGATGCAACTCCTTCGAAGGAGGTCCATACGGCGGTAGAGCTTGAAAACATGGCGGCCACATATCCCAGCATTATGAGAGTATTAGGGTCTACTTGTAGACTGACTGCTGCAGTTGTTGCTGGCAAAGCATCTTGAACCATCTTGATGCTCATTTGATCCGTGCTGACTGTATCCGGATAAGTCGGATGAGTCATAATCGGTCCGGCATTCATCATGACAGTTGCCAAGACCATACCGAGATTGGTATTTGTGTGATCGTGTTCTTCTGCTGACGCTGTTGAAAATGCTTGTCCAAATGCTTGGATATTAGAGGACATCAAATTATTGCTTGCCTGATCAGAAACTTGTCCTGTGTTAGCAACGCTTGTTAAGAGATCATCTTTTTGTGCTGCGGTTAAGGAGGTTAAATAGGCTTCAAATTCACCTGCACCGGCATTAACTTTAATTTTTTCGTCTGAAGGCGATGTATTATGGTGTTGGGTAGCTAGGTATGAAGGTGAGTTAATTTGGTCTAGATAGTATTTTGTTCCAGAACGTAGCCATTCTTGATCGCGTTTTTTTAATTCAGCAACTACTTCATTAAATTTATCCCAACTTGCTGAGATGATATCATTTACTTTAGCATTAAAAGCGGCTTCAATTTCCTTGGTATTTGAAAAGTCAAATCCCATCGTGGACATTCTATGCAGCATCCCTTCATCCATACCGTAAATGTTATTGGACATTTTATAATCTTGTGAACTGGGATTGTTGAAGACCATATTTGATAAATTAGAAGCCAATAAAATTTTTAAAGCGTCACTATTTGAGAGCAAGGATTGCTGTACTTCCGGCTGTTCGAGCTTTGGATTGGAAGAAATGGGATTATTCAGAAGAATCTGAGCCTGGCTTTGCTGTACTACATCAACCTGTGCCTGTTGAACGTCGGTCTTACCATCCTTTTTGGCAGGTGCCTGTACAGTTCCTGTGTCATCGCCAGCTGTTACATCCGTAGTTAGTGATACTGTAGTAGGAGGAATAGGTGGATTACCTGTATTATTGACATCTCCACTACTCATGGTAGTTCCTTTGTGAAAAATTATATTTTTATATGAATAATCGGAGCTTAGTAAAACTAAGTAAACTCCAAATTATCCTAATTAAAGTATAGCAGATATTTTATTAAAAAATAAGTTATACACAATAAAATGAAGAATTGGTTCGTGTTGCCCGCATCCTATTATCTCTTTCGTGGAAAGCTCTTTAGATATTAAACCTATCTATGTAAAATTGCGTGTTTATGAATAAGGGAAGTTATGGGCACCAGTTCAAAGACGCCGGCTCATTTTGCTGGCAAAGACGCCGTAGGGCATGTCGCTGAAGCGCAGGCGCGCGGATTAGCAGCTAAGACAGAGAGCCACGCTCATGAGATTCCTGGGCATTTGTCTGCTCTAGCAGACGCCGCCAGGGAGACAGCACTCTTGCTTGCAATGCTAGGAATAATTTTACCTCATGGATGGGTAGCTATTTTAATAGTGTCTGGGAGCTGGCTTGTCTGGAAGGCTGGTCGTAGTGCTTGGCTAGGCTGGTCTCGCCTAGAGAGACTGCATCGGGTTGTCAAGGAAGAAAAGTGGGAAATCGAGCATCATCGCAAGCAAGAACGCGAGGAATTGGGTGCTTTATATGCAGCGAAGGGGTTTCAAGGTAAACTTTTAGAAGACGTTTTAGACGTCCTGATGTCGGATGGAGATAGGCTTTTACGCGTGATGGTTGAAGAGGAATTAGGACTGACTTTAGAGACTACAGAGCATCCTCTTAAGCAAGCAGTAGGAGCCGCCATAGGAAGCTCCATCGCTATTGCAATAGGCTTTTTGGGGATGGCTATCTTAGGTTTCTGGGGAACAGTTGTAGCAGCCCTTATAACGGCATCGTTGGCGGCGGCTTTGGCAGCTTATTATGAGAAAAACCGGTTTATTCCGGCGATAGTATGGAATCTTGGCCTAGTGGTTTTGCCATTGGCATGCGTCTACTTTTTATCAAAATTTTTCTTGAATTTGTGAGTGGTAAATGACCTCTGCTAATCCTTCCTCCCCTCTGCTAGTCTTTAATGAATTTTTTGAGATGGGCCAGCCCGATTCAAAAAGCCCCTTCTTAACGCCAAAATCGCGCAGATGGGCCTTTAATCTTCCCCTGAAAGCCGCTCTCTTTGCTGGTCTGCTATTAATCCTTACTTTTGCTTTGTCTTTTCATGAAAGCCTTTTACCCCTGTCTCAACTAACTCTAGTTTTTGTCTATTTTCTAGCCGGAACACCCGCCTTAATCGAATCTTTAGAAGATCTAGCAGACTTTGAGGTCAATATCGATGTGTTGATGACTCTAGCAGCCTACTCATCTGTCTTTATTGGCAGTGGAATGGAGGGAGGCCTATTACTGGTCCTTTTTGCTATTTCAGGCTCTATGGAAGAGGCTGTTTCGGCAAAAGCAAAGGATGCGATTAGCTCTCTGCATAAGCTGACACCCACCAAGGCCTGTGTGGTAGAACCAAATGGCATGTTGATTGAGCGCTCCTTAACGGATATCTCAATTGATACCCCTATCTTGGTTAAATCTGGAGAGGTTGTTCCTCTCGACGGGATAGTTATAGAAGGGACTTCATCGGTAAACCTTGTCCACCTAACGGGAGAAAATGTACCTGTTTCAAAAAAGCCTGGAGATACCGTGGCAGCAGGAGCCCGCAATCTAGAAGGAGCGCTAACCCTTAAGGTCACCCATACCAGCAATGATTCTACTTTAGCGCGTATTATTGCCCTTGTGACCCAGGCTCAAGAATCGCGTCCGAAGTTACAACGCTGGTTTGATAAATTAAGCCATGGGTATGCCTTAACTATCATCGGGCTCTCTTTTCTCTTTGCCTTGAGCTTCCCTTTTCTTTTTGACATTCCCTTACTTGGAAAAGAGGGCTCTATTTACCGAGCATTGGCATTTTTAATCGCCGCCTCGCCCTGCGCCTTAATTTTGGCTATTCCTATAGCCTATTTGAGTGCCATTAGCGCGTGTGCACGCAATGGTATTCTTTTAAAAGGTGGAGTTACTCTAGATGCTCTAGCAAGCTGTAAAACGATTGCTTTTGATAAAACGGGAACGCTTACTACCGGCGAGCTTCAATGCCTAGCTATAGAACCACTTCAAAAAGGATTAATCTCCGAAAGTGAAGCCTTAGCAATTGCTATAGCGCTCGAAAGAAATGCCGTCCACCCCGTTGCCAAAGCCATCGTCTCCTTTGCCAGTGCAAAAGGAATCTTGCCCAGCGCCTTAAAAGATTTTAGGTCAGTCCCAGGCTATGGTGTGCAGGGGGTTATCTTTGAAACAACCACTGCTTTTTTGGGGAATCTATCCTACATACAAGATAAAGTCGATGAGTCGACTCTTGCTATTTTGACTTCTAGAGCGTCTGACATTCAAACAAGGGGCGAATTACTTGCTTATTTTTTGATAGGACAAGAAATATTTTTATTCCGATTTGGTGATCAGCTACGTCAAAACATTGCAAACTCCTTAGAACCCTTACAAAAACATCATCAATTGCGATTATTGATGTTAACTGGCGATAACATCTCTAATGCACGCCGTGTGGCATCTATGGTCAATTTAAAGGAGGTCTATGCTGACTTGCGTCCTGAAGATAAACTCAGATTAGTCACTGAGCTGTCCGAAAAAGAGGGGTTAGCAATGGTCGGCGATGGTATTAACGATGCCCCAGCCTTAGCGAGGGCTACCGTGGGAATCTGTATGGGAAAGGTAGGAAGCGCCACAGCAGTTGAGGCAGCAGATATTGTCTTACTGCAAGATAGCATCGAAAAACTCGACTGGCTGATAAAAAAGTCTCGCCTAACACGCCATATTGTCATTCAAAATCTAACTTTAGCAATCATTGCCATTTTTGTGGCTAGCCTTCCCGCTTTAGCAGGCATTGTTCCTCTCTGGCTAGCAGTTGTGATGCATGAAGGCGGGACGGTCCTCGTCGGTTTGAATGCATTAAGACTTCTTGCGCGTTAAAGAAATTAAACGCAAAGCCGCAAAGGCGCAAAGAATAGTTTTAACTTTGCGCCTTTGCGGCTTTGCGTTTAATTAAATAGCAAATAACTTATAAGAACCAATATAAAGCTATTTTTTAAATTGAGATGTTATGGTCTCTTCCAACACTGAACTTTTACATACTGTCAAAGCCGAAAGCCAACGGTTTCAAGAATTATATTTATGGCTTGAGCGGCAGATGCCTTCGGTATTTTACGAAGAAGTCAACCGCGAGTACCTCATTCTTATTGCCCACACTTTGATGGGATTTCATCTCCAAAAAAACTTTGCTGCCATCCATCTGGAACACATCGCGATAGTTATGTGTCCTGATAGCCCCGATGCTGACCTAAGGATTCTTAAAGACTATTCCATGTTTGGCATCAAAAATTACCAGTCCTATGTCTCAAAAACTCCTCCTCCTGTGCCTGGTCTTAAAACCAATATTCGCATCGGAACAATTTTCTTCACGGAAGCTACCGAATCCAATGAGCCTCCCTACCCTCTCGAAGAAAAAGAGCAGTTAAAGGCACTAGTAAAGCAGCGTAATCCTGCAATGACTGACGAAGAGTTTGAGCAGATCATCTCCTCTATGAATCCACGCTTTTTGCGCTCTCTCTCAACCGAAAGACTTGTATTAGCTCTTGATGTGATCTTCAGGGCAAAAACACGCGACCCTTGTCAATATGAGGTACGCTACAACGAAGATTGGCAAGAGAAAGCCTCTGTATCCATGCAGATCGTGTTAGCGTGGCGAAACACTCCTAAAAATAATTTTTTATACCGTATGGCCCGTGTCATTCATCGTCACGGCTTAGTCATGCAACGTGTTAATGCAGTCTACATTAATTCGTATAGCAAGGATGGAGTTCTTGCAATGGCTATCGGCTTGCATGGCAGAAATAAACAAGCTGCTTGGGACGCTGCGGATATCTTAGACTTCCTTCGCGAGTTAGTCACAATTAAGTATTTTGATGGAGCTGATACCGTCGATCGCCTTTTAGTAACACCAGGAGTTATTTCGGGCAATATGGGTAACCTATTGCGGGCCATGATAACCTTTATCCATCAAGCCTTATTGCATATCGATCAGCACCTTTATACCATTGAGAGCATAACAGAGGCATTGTGCCGCCATCCAGAATTAACCGCTCAGCTTTGTGAAGCTTTTAAGCATAAGCTTGACCCTTGGAACAATAACTACGATGCCTACTTAAGAGTAAGAAAACGTTTTATCAATGATGTAAACCGCATCGATACCGGTCATCAAGAAAACGATATTCGTCGTCGCAATGTGCTATTGCAGGGCATGAATTTTGTTCACAATACGTTAAAAACGAACTTTTTCAGACTTAATTTAACGGCTATTAGTTTTCGTTTAGATCCAAAATACTTAGATGAGATTCCTTTTCAAAGAGCTGAAAAGTTCCCTGAGCTACCCTTCGCCATTATCTTTGTAAAAGGAATGCATTTCTTTGCTTTTCACATTAGATTTAAAGACCTATCGCGAGGTGGAGTTCGTACAATCTATCCTGAAGAGACAGAACGCATGCTGGTAGAGATCAATCGCGTCTTTACAGAGTGCTATAATCTGGCCTACACGCAGCACAAGAAGAATAAAGACATCCCTGAAGGGGGCTCCAAAGCAGTTATATTTGTTAAACCATACGATCAGCTAGATGTGGAGACAGAAATCCTACGGAGAGAGCTTGAAGCTACGCATACACCACCTCAAGAAGTCACCTGGAAGGTAGAGAAATTTTGGAAAGAACAGAAGCTAGAGTACCTTCACCATGCACAACGATCGTTCGTAGAGGCATTGATTTCCATTGTCAATTGCGATCCCGATGGAAAAATCCGCGCTAAGCATGTACTTGATTACTGGAAACGGCCTGAATATCTCTATCTTGGACCAGACGAAAACATGCATGACAGCATGATCGAATGGATAGCTGCTTACAGTAAAAAATATAATTACAAGCCAGGAAGCGCGTTTATTTCTGGAAAACCTCGCGTAGGCATTAACCACAAAGAATATGGCGTCACTTCACTGGGCGTAAATGTCTATATGGAGCAGGTTCTAAAATACATAGGAATCGATCCATCAAAAGAAAAGTTTACCATTAAAATTTCTGGCGGACCCGACGGAGACGTCGCAGGAAACCAAATTGTTAACTTACATCGCTACTTTCCTAAAACAGCTAAGTTACTAGCTTTAACAGATGTTTCAGGAACAATTTATGATCCTGAAGGGCTACGGCTAGAGATCCTTGTAGAGCTCTTTAAACAAGCAAAGTCAATCCGTTACTATCCACCCGCGGAATTACATGACGGCGGATTCCTCGTCGACAGAGACTCTAATCGCATGAAAAATAACCTCGTTCAACAAACACTCTGTTGGAAGAAACAAGAGGGAAAAGTACTTGAGGAGTGGCATAGCGGAAATGATATGAACACTCTATGGCGCAACAATGTTCATTCAGTTTCGACAGATATTTTCATTCCCGCAGGAGGACGCCCCCGCACACTCAATGAAGCCAATGTCCATGAATTTCTCGATTCGACAGGTAAACCTACTGCCCGAGCAATAGTCGAAGGGGCTAATCTCTATTTGGATAATGCAGCGCGACACTTCTTAGAAGACCGGGGAGTACTTATTATTAAAGATAGCTCTGCAAATAAAACTGGGGTGATTTGCTCATCCTTTGAAGTACTCGCAGGGTTAACATTAGGAGATGATCTTTTTGTTACTTACAAAGATGTACTTATTGAAGAAATTCTTTTACATTTACGCAAATGTGCCTCAGCTGAAGCCTCTTTACTATTGATGACCCTCAGTGACAAAGGCGGTAGACTCACAGATATCTCTGATGAGATCTCCTCCAGAATCAACATATTTTTTGATCAGCTCCTCCATTACCTAGAAGAGATTGAGCTGCCTGATGACCCTAACCATCCCTTAGTAAAAACTTTTCTTAATTACTGCCTACCCACACTCAGACGCAAATTTCAAGATGCATTGCTACAACAGATCCCCATCAATCACAAAAAAGCCATCATCGCTTGCTCCATATCATCTGAATGCGTCTACCGCAAAGGCTTAGACTGGCTTCCCTCGATCGTAGATGTTCTCCCTGTTCTACTCAATCAGATCACTCCCGAAAAATCTCGTAAGAAATAATATATTGACACCTCATTTGCGTTATGCAATAGATGGGCTTAAGGGCGAGTGGACATTCGCCTCTCTTAAGAAAGAAAATGCATTGTTGCTCTTTGTAGAAACAAGTTAATCAAGGAGAAAATTATGCGTCCTTTTCTATTAATAGGTTCTATTGTTACTACATGCGTCTGCCAAACTCTAAGTGCATCTACAGCTGCGGCATCTGCTACCTCCGGAAATGCCACGGGATCTGCAACGGCTTCTGATGGCACTGCTACTTCAACAGTCCACACTTCTTCTACCACTGGAACAACTGATACTGCCACACAGACAAGCGGTGGAGGATCAGCCTCTGCAAATGCGTCATAGCTATTTTGGAAAGATAGCTACAGCTTCATCTTTTGTGGATTTGAACTGCTCGACAGTTGTACTAAACTCTTCTAAAGCAGACCTGATTTGACGGATTGTACTGGTAGAATCTTGTGAGGTCAGTTTAAGCAACTGAATCGCTCCCTCAATAGCGCGTGCACTTTTAAATTGCGTACGCATCGCAACCATGACGGAGTTAAATTTTCCAGAAAAATACTGGACCTTATCAATAATCTCTGTAAAGTGACGCTGTATCTGAGAAGCTCTGTCAACGCTATTTAAAATTTCATCCGAAATGCGTTGCACCTCTTCTACGGTATGATTCATCATCTCTAAAATTTCGATTACGACTTGCTCAATATTTAATGTAGCTGCAGCAGTTTGATCAGCTAGGCGTCGTATTTCATCGGCAATAATGGCAAATCCTTTTCCAACTTGTTGAGCCTTAGCAGCTTCTAATGATGCGTTTAAAGAAAGCATATTAGTCTCATCCGCCACATGCAACATGGTCGATATAATCGTCGTAATAGCACGCGTCCTCTCATTCAGGTCTGTCAAACTAGCTACAAGATGATTAGCAGCTCCTACTAATCCCTGCATTATCGCTTCAAGCTGCTGCAGGTTATTGCGGCCTGTCTGGGCTAATAAAGAGGTCGCTTCTGCGGCCTGATTGATTTCACTGACCGTCTCTACTAGATCTTTGGAGGTTTCAAATATCTCTAAAGCGATTACTGCTATCTGTTTTGTGATCCTCTCTTGCTCTAGAACTACTTCTTCTTTTTTCTTAGCCATCTTCAAGACATCTTTAGCGGCAATTTTAAGGACTCCTGTAGTCTCGTCGAATTGATTTACTACTTTTACTACCGTGCGGCTCATCTGATTAAAAATTGCTCCGAAATTTCCTACTTCGTCCTTAAAGGACTCATCAAAAAGAGCTGTAGTATCGCCTGCTAAATAGTTGCGATGGATCTCACCCATACGCCTCAATGGCTCTGTAATGTGCCAAAGGATAAGCATCCCTATTAAAAATACAATTAGAGAGACCAAAAGCATCTCGCCTAGATGCATGCGTTGATTATAGAGTAGGTTTGCTACGTGCTCTTGTAAAAGTTGAATTTCTTGAGCACTTAACTGTTCCCATATCTGAAAAGCAGTTGTAATCCCCTCTTTGCTGGTCAAATTCCACTTCTCTGGGAATTGTGGAGTGATTAATGGCGGTTGGCCTGCTGCGATAAGGTCTCGATTGAGTTCCATTAAAAGCTTATGTGCTCTATCAGCTGACAGCTGAGGATCTTGTATCCATTGCAAGTGATTGTAATAAACAGATAGATCATCCAAGGGGATAATGGATCCGGTGATGTACCGCATAATGGTGATTATCTCAATTTGTATTGCCTTAAGTGCCTTATTTTTGGCTTTAGGATCTGGGATAGCAAGACTCTGTTTCCACCTAGTAGATAAAGTCAATGGAGTCTCTGTTCCAGGACGTCTTGCAGAGAGAGATTCTTGATCAACTCCAAGAGTTGCTCCCCAGGTCTGGTCGATATCAAGTAGTTTATTAAAAGCATCCTGAGTAAAGACATGGGTATTAGATTCAGGATCATTACTATCGAGATAGATGCCCTCAAGTACTCTTCGAAGAGCAGCATGATAGAGAGCTGACGCCTCTTGTTTGTTGATAATGTTTAATTGATAGTTGTATAGGTAGGTTAACCAGCCCAATAGGAGAGCAAATGCAATAAAAATTAATAGCGTAGCGGCTAAAAATTTTTGGGTTAACCCGAAATCTTTAAAAAAACACTTTAGAATGGGATTCGAATACATACTTTGATTTGTAAGTTCTTATAAATTTTATTTACCATAGAGAAGAGAAACATCCCAGAGAAAAAATAATAACAAACAAGGATTCAGCACTTGAAGGTCGAGAGTGCTAAATTTTCTTGACCCTTTACTCGCTTACCTGATATGATAGTATCAAGAGTGAGGGAAAAATGTCTAAAAAAGAGCGTGAACGTCAAGTTTTACTAGGCTTGGTGGACTACTACATCAAAACTGGAAAGCCCGTTGGCTCTCACACCCTTAAAGGTGCTGGGTTTGATAGCCTTAGCTCTGCGACTATCCGCAATTATTTTGCTAACCTTGAAAATGCAGGATTTCTGCATCAGCATCACTCTTCTGGCGGCCGCTTCCCGACTGAATCTGCCTTCCGCCTTTATGCTGCTCATATTTTGGATGACTTTGAAGCCCACAACTGCCCTCTTCCGCATATTCCACTTCCTCTAGACGAACTTCCTCTATCATCTGAATCTACCCGCGCTATCACCAGCCATCTTCAACAAACTGCCGATATTTTAAGCGCGTATACTTCTTGTGCTGCTTTTTTGTCTGCTCCCAGGTTTGACCATGATTTTGTGGTCGATCTAAAACTGTTAAGCCTCGATGCTGAACGTTGTGTATGTGTCATTATGACTGATTTTGGATTGGTCCAAACAGAGGTTCTGCACACTCCACGCAAGTTGTCTACTTTTAGTGCAAAACGTATTGAAGGATACTTTCAAGCTCGTCTAGCGGGTCAAAAATCTGCCGAAATCCTCGAGCCAGAAGAAGAGGCAATAGCTCAAAATTTCTATAATGAATTAATGATCCGCCATCTTGTAAGCTATACCAATTTTAGCAGCGAATATCTCTATGCGACAGGCTTTGCACGCTTATTGAATAACCCTGAATTTCACGATGTCAAAACCCTAGCCTCTAGCTTATCTCTTTTTGAAGACCGCCAAAGCTTAAGGCATCTGGTCCAACATAGCTGTCGTCATGCTTTGTTAAAAATCTGGGTTGGCAGTGAGCTTACTACCATTGGCTGTCCTGACGTTAGTTGTAGTGTGCTAGCGATACCCTATAAGATTCATAATCAGATCGTTGGAGCTATCGGACTGCTGGGACATATGCGACTGCCCTATAGAGAACATATTGCAACGCTCCATCACGTTGCACAGCATTTGAGCGAAGTGCTGACTCGCACAGTTTATAAGTTTAAAATATCGTTCCGCCAGCCTGAGCATAAACCTGTTCAATTGGGCGTACAGGAACAAAAATTACTATTAGAAGATAAAAGTAGCCCAAAATCTGTAAAGAAAAAACATAAAATAAAAGGATAAAGGAGTTACATGGACGAAGAAAAGAGTTCACCACAACCAGCAGAAGAAAAAGGGCCCTCACCTTCTCTCAACATGGTTTCTATACCCCGAGAGGAGTATGAAAGATTACAAGCTGAAACACGCGAATTTAAAGAAAAATATTTACAAGCCCTCGCTGAAGGCGAAAACTCGCGCAAACGCTTGCAAAAAGAGCGCCAAGAGATGATACAACACTCTATCCAAAATGTGGTTGTCGAATTTCTCAATCCCATTGACCATCTTGAAAACGCCCTACAGTATGCTAGCCACTCTTCGCCCGAGATTAAAACCTGGGCTACTGGCTTTGAAATGATTCTAACGCAATTTAAAGATGTACTCTCAAATCATGGCGTTATTCCATACGTTTCAGAAGGCCAACCCTTCGATCCTCATCTCCATGAAGCGATCGATGCTGTCCCTTCTGACCAGCATCCGCCAGGCACAGTCATTAAAGAAAACGTGCGAGGATACAAAATGAGCAGTGGACGCGTTGTCCGCCCAGCTCGTGTACATGTGTCCATAGCTCCAGAGTCGACAGCTGAGTCGGCTGAACCAGAAACTAATTTATAAACCTTTCCAAGGAGGATCCTTGATATGAATCAACAAGCAAAAAAGGGAAAAATTATCGGTATAGACCTTGGGACGACAAACTCATGCGTCGCTGTCATGGAGGGCGGTACGCCAAAAGTGATTGCGTCGGCTGAAGGTTCCCGTACTACACCGTCTGTGGTTGCGTTTAAAGACGGTGGCCGCGAGCGTTTAGTAGGCATTCCAGCTAAGCGCCAAGCTATTACTAACCCAGAAAATACCATCTACTCATCAAAGCGATTTATTGGACGTAAGTATGATGAGGTAGGAAGTGAGATCGCTATTGTGCCTTTTAAAGTTGTTAAAGGGCCAAATGGTGAAGCTGTTTTTGAAGTGTTTGGCAAAACTTACACTCCGGAAGAGATCGGTGCACAGATACTCATAAAGATGAAAGAGACTGCTGAGGCTTATCTCGGAGAGAAGGTTACAGAAGCAGTTATTACAGTACCAGCCTACTTCAATGACTCGCAAAGACAATCCACAAAAGATGCTGGAAGAATCGCAGGACTTGACGTCAAGCGTATTATTCCAGAGCCTACTGCTGCTGCACTTGCATATGGCCTCGACAAAGATAAGACTGACAAGAAAGTGGCTGTATTTGACTTGGGTGGCGGTACATTTGATATTTCTATCCTAGAAATTGGCGATGGAGTATTTGAAGTGCTCGCAACCAACGGTGACACACACCTGGGAGGCGATGACTTTGATAATGCTATCCTCGAATGGATCTTGAGCACATTTAAACAAGAACATGGCATTGATTTACGCAACGATAAGATGGCGCTGCAAAGATTGCGCGATGCGGCTGAAAAGGCTAAAATCGAGCTTTCTGGCACACAGCAAACAGAAATCAACCAGCCCTTCATCACAATGGATGCCTCTGGTCCAAAGCATCTTTCTTTGACATTGACACGCAGTAAACTCGAAAGTTTGACATCAAAATTGATCGAGCGTACTCGTGAGCCCTGCCTCAAGTGCTTAAAAGATTCAGGACTGTCTGCTAGTGACATTGGCGAGGTTATTCTTGTTGGCGGTATGACACGTATGCCTGCGGTTCAAGATATGGTAAAACAGATCTTTAATCGTGAAGGTCATAAAGGCGTTAACCCAGACGAGGTCGTCGCTGTAGGTGCTGCCATCCAAGGCGGCGTATTAAGCGGTACTGTTAAAGATGTTCTGCTACTCGATGTCAATCCTTTGACACTCGGTATTGAGACTCTTGGCGGTGTGATGACTCCCCTTGTTGAACGCAACACAACTATTCCTACGCAGAAAAAACAGATCTTCTCAACAGCTTCGGACAACCAGCCCGCTGTCACCATTCGCGTTCTCCAAGGCGAACGCAAAATGGCCAATGACAATAAAGAAGTGGGACGCTTCGACTTGACAGACATCCCTCCTGCACCACGTGGAATGCCTCAGGTTGAGGTCGCCTTCGATATCGATGCGGATGGTATTTTGCATGTCTCAGCTAAAGATATGGCTAGCGGCAAGCAGCAGAAAATCCGCATTGAGGCTCAATCCGGCCTAAATGAGGAAGATATCAAGCGCATGGTGCGAGATGCTGAAGAGCATCAAGATGAAGATCGCCGACGTAAAGAAGAGGCTGAAACTACCAATGAAGCCGATTCGCTTGTTTTCCGAGCAAGAAAAGCGCTCAGTGATTACAAAGACAAGCTTCCTCAAGAGGTTGTTAGTGATGTTGAAAAACACATTAAAGATGTCGAAGATGCGTTAAGCACGAAAGATACTGCGCGTATTAAAGCAGCCAAAGCTGCTTTGGAGCAGCATATGCAGCGCATTGGCGAAGCGATGTCAAAAGCGACGGGCGCACCTCATGCAGAAGCGGCAGCAGGAGCTGGACCTCATCATGGAGAAGCAGGCTCTCCTTTCGGTGGTCATGGCCATGCCGGACCATCTCAAGAAAGCAAGACTCCACCAGGAGATGATATTCAAGAGGCGGAAGTCGAAATCATTGATGATGATAAGTAAGTGACTATGCGCGTCCTTTAAAAGGACGCGCAACTTGAGTTTTAGGTTTTAAGGTCGAAAAATCCTAAAACTCAGTTAAGTAAATGTTTCCAAAAGAAGAGAGTATGGACTGTTTCTTCTTGATCATCAATATTTCGCCACAAGACAGAAAAAGAGAGCGGTAGACGTTCAAAATTCATTGATTTCCAAAAATTTTCCATCGGTTCAAATCCTTCTGGTTGAGAAGGATCATATTTCCAATTTTCAATCTCAGAAATAATAAGAGCTTCATAAGTGCCAGTTTCTTTAGCTTTTGCAGCTAACTTTTGAAATAATTGTTTTTCAAGACCTTGATGGCGGTATTCATTTAAGACACCAAACTCTCCAATATAATATAAACTCGAAATATCCATTCCTTTGCTTACAAAAGGATCGCGATAGTTAGCACGAGATTCGGATAATGAAATACCTGTAGCCAAGCCCACGAGCTTATTTTCATCGATAGCTAAACAAGCTTCACCCGATTGCGTTAAGGTAAAATTAATATAGCATTCATAGTCAGAAGCTTCACCAGTATATAGATAAGGGTATTCGGCATAAAAAGTGTGACAAAACTCAGTAATCTGCGGTAAATATGATTGCAGAGCATCACCTTTAAGCACATGGAGTTGAACATCTGCTGAAACGCTTCCAAAAAGTAACATAAGACCCATTATAAAAAGTTTTAGTTTCATATTCACTCCATAATTTAAAAAAATAAATTTAAAAATAATAATGTATTTAAGCAAGTAGAATCAAGCTAACTAGTTAAGAGGTATCACAACCTGCTAATTTTTTAAGGATGAGGAATGATTGATGATGATAAGTAAGTGACTATGCGCGTCCTTTAAGAGGACGCGCATTCTTATATTGAGAGAAATCAATATTTAATTTACTTATTCTCCCCTCTTTTGCTTGTTGAATTCCCTCTAAAACAGAAGCGAGTGCTTGAGGATTTTCATAGAGCCATGCCTCGCGAGAAGGAATTTCAACCATGGGTTCCAGGCTAACCTCACCTTTTTCATGCCTAGTATGTTTTTTCATACACTTCTCCGTCGTATCAATTGCATTATAACAACATGTGTATTTCCCACAATAAGTAGATCGAGCCTGTCCTGACGCGAACAGCTTTCTTAATAAAGTCTTAACAATTCTTTATTACACTTGCTATTTTTATATGGTTTAAAAATGGCAACAGCTGTAAGCAATAATTCAACAATTTCTGTTAATAATTCTTTAAATCCTCGAGAGCAGAGAGGTAAAGAGAGACTAACGCGGAAAAAAATTTGCGCAGAAATTCTAGAGAAATCAGCAATATTACATTCTCAAGATGAACTTGACATTACTATCCGTCAACTATTTATAAACTTTCTACTTAGAAAGTATACAGAAACGAACGATACTCAACTTAAAAAAGATATCAAAAATGAGATAAGTATCATTATTAATGTTAGTACAATCTTTCAAACTCCTACTTATTTTGAAACTAATCCTAAATGCCCCTCTTCCTTGGCAGCCGATCCTACAATGGAGAAACTATGGAAATGTTCTCAGTCTATTAAACATAATGGTATATGCACAGAACGTTTATCCCTTCTAGATTATCTTTGTAAAGATATACTTGAAGATGCCGGAAAGGGGGGTAAGAAGAATGTTATTAATCCTCAATCTGATACGACTCCCCTATCAAAAAAAGTCAAACAAATACAGTTAATGTTAGATTCATGGAAGAACTCGGAAGCGATAGCTTACTTAAATTCGTTCAATTCTGACGAATGGATTAAGAAATATGATTCTGATGATGCAGAAGCCATCTATTCAAGCATTAGGGTTTTTGTAAAAAGATGGAATAAATTTTACGATTTAATTTCATCAAAATTACAAAAAATAAAAAACACTAGCAGTAAAACATTAAAAGAAAAGTTACTTCTTGATGATGCTGCAAATATATCTATTACAAATAGCGCCGAATTGCCCATAGAACTTATTGCTATTGAAGAAAAATCCAAAGTACAATTGGAACTTAATAGAGTAGCATATAACAATCCTTTTCTAATACGAAAAGAAGCGCAGCACATTATGGGCAAAAATTCTTCTGATGACTCGATAACAATGGTGCTAAAATCATCTATTACTAAATGGGAAAATATAAGATTCGCCTCTCTACATTTATGTAATCTTACTTATTTCCTTTGCTATGCTTCTAACGTCCTTCAAAACGAAGCTGATGCAATTAGACTACCCAGTGCTTTACATTTACTTTCTCACGAAGATCAACAATCCTGGTTACAAAAAGTCCTGGAGTCGAAAAAGGTGGCTCCTAAGCAACCAGCTAGAAAGACAAAAAAGCAAAATCATTCAAGCGCATCTACTGCTACAACCAATTGTTCAAGCTCATCAAGAAAAAAACGTTCACGGCATAATAAAGCCCGTTCTCCAGAGAAGGTTATTACTGTACTTAGCCTCTGTTCACTTCAAAGAAATCGCACACGACAAACATTTTTTGCTTTGAAATCTACGCTACTTGAGAATGTCTCAGATTCTATGTATGAGACTGTTCAAGGCTGTTTAAAACAGTGTAAAATGAGTTTAGGTCAGGCAAGGAGTGGGTTTGAATGGATCCATACTCTCTTCACGAAAAACGAATT
Organism: Chlamydiota bacterium; assembly: GCA_013287645.1. GTDB lineage: Bacteria > Chlamydiota > Chlamydiia > Chlamydiales > JABDDJ01 > JABDDJ01. The sequence goes on from JABDDJ010000001.1 coordinate 181,073, forward strand.
CAAGTATATCCCTCAAGCTACTTCAACATTAATATTTGATCTACACAGCATTTTAGAGCAGTTGATTTCCTGCAAATATATCTTAACCCATAACGAAATGCCTTCAGATCATCATTTGTCAGATAATGCTAGAGATGCTCAATTTCAAAATCTCTCTAATGCGACTACAACTACATTTTCTAACAATTCTGAAGGCACTTATTATTTAAGATATCCACAAAGCTCTTTAAATGAATATGCTGACAAACTGCCTACAGCGTTAAGCTTAATTGCACAGACTAAGAACCTACAAAATAAAAATGCAGAAGAACAAAAAATATTTCTAGCTGAATTGGAGAGAACATATTACGAAACAATGGCCGCCTTTGATGAGCTAACAGCTGCATTGACTCAAAAAGATTACGTCGCTCACGAAGATCAAAAAGCAACCATTTGTATTAAGTCTTTTACACTAAAAAGTTCTTCTTCATCTCATCAAACATTGTTGTCAAAGGCCTCTAATGCATTATCAAAATGGAATATTGAGAAATTTAACCAAAATTATTATTTCAAAGAACTCATTGAAAATGTCCTCACTCATCTAGCTGCGCTTGAGCATATATCAACAATAGAGACCTCTTCACCTGATATGGTGGCTAAATTGAATCGTGACTGCTTATTGCATTTTCAAACTGCCATGGAACTTTTACTCAGACTGCTCTCTATTAAAGAATTAAGAAGAAATATTGTTAAACATGATTTCACTGTATGTGAAAAATTCATCAAAGACGCATCCATTCTTGCAGAACTTAATAAGTTTTCTCTAGGAGATGCAGTGCGTTACCCCATGCTACACATGACATGTGCGTCGGAACAAAATCCTTGGATTAAACAACTTGTTGAAGGATACAAATATGCTGCTTCAGTTGAAGAGACCGAAGCGGGTCTATTTTCTGTGAAGACACACTCAAAAAATCAACCTAAAGCTCCTAAGAAGAATCTCTTAGATGAAGTTTACGCCTCTGGGGTCAACATCATCGACTACCTTGTAAAAGCTCTAACAGATTGATAAATTTTTCACTTCTCAGTTATCTTCTTGCCTTTGCTGGAGGTTGCTTTGCGTCTGAAAAAAATCACTCTAATGGGTTTTAAATCCTTTGCTTACAAAACAACCCTCACGTTTCATCCTGGTATTACCGCAATCGTCGGACCTAATGGCTGCGGAAAATCGAATGTAGCCGACTCATTCCGCTGGGTTTTAGGAGAGCAATCAGCGAAATCACTACGTGGTCATAAAATGCAGGATGTGATCTTCGCAGGGACCACGCAACGTGCTCCGCTCAATCTGGCTGAAGTCACCATCACATTCACCGAAGTGCAGGGTGCTTTACCCATCGAATTCGACGAAGTGGCTATTTCACGGCGTTTACATCGTAGTGGTGATTCGGAATACCTTCTCAATGGCACTGAAGTACGTTTAAAGGATATCCAAGGTCTATTCCTTGATTCTGGAATAGGTAAAGAGGCTTTTTCCATATTTGAACAGGGCAAAATTGACCAAGTAATCCATGATACGCCTATTGAACGCCGGGCTATCTTCGAAGAGGCTGCGGGAATTGTCCGTTTCTTGCACAGAAAGAAAGAAGCATTACGTAAATTAGAACAGACAGACCTTAATCTATCTCGGGTTGAGGATATCTTGCGCGAAGTGAATCAGCGAGTGGTACTTCTAGAACAGCAGGCAGCTAAAGCCATCGAATTCAAAGAAAAAAAAGCCTTCCTCGATAAACTAGAGAAGCTATTGATGGAGACTAAATGGTCTATCAGTAAGCAGAAACAGCTACAGTTGTCCGAATCTGAACGAGGAACGGCGCTGCGTATTGAGGAGCAAACACAAACTATCCAAGCTCTGCGGGATAAACTTCACCAAGCTAAAGTGGCTACTCATGAGTGTGAAACAGCCTTGAAGTCACGCTCAGAGGAGATGTACCAAAAACGCAATGAGAGAGATCTCTCCTTACGAGATAAGAAATACCTTTCACAAAGGCGCGAGGAGCTGCAAACTCAGATTGGCAAATGGACGCAAGAGAAAGATGCTCTGACACAATCCAATCAAAAAGGTCTGGAAGAACAACAACAGCTTTCAGAATCTCACGATGAGATAAAAACTGCCTTGGCGCAATTAAAGCAAATTTTTGAAGGAGCCCAGCAGGATTATCAAAAGAGGCAACAGCAGGTTGAAGAGCTGCGCACACAACTAGAGCAGAGTCAAAAAAACCGTTTAACAACCACTCAGGCGCATAGTGGTAAGACCTCCGAATGGAAACAGCTTCAGGCACGCTTAGGGGCTTTAGAGGAACGGTTACCACCTCTTGCGGAGCGAGCGGAAATCTTACTGAAGCAGCGTCAAGAAGCTACGCAAAAACAGCAAGAGAGATCGAAGGACCTAGCAAATTTATCCAAAGAAATTGACATATTTCATCAGCAGTTAGCTGCCATTGAAAAAACACTCAATGAATTGAAAGAGGCCAATATAGCAGCTCAAGTTAACAAAGAGACTTTGGCAAAAGAGTCTGCTACTCTACAAGCACGTTTGGGTGCATTAAAAGAGATGCGAAAATCTTTAGAAGGTTTCTCTACTGGATGTAAACGCTTACTGAAAGAATCTGAAACTCCACAAAGCCCATTATATAATAAAGTCTCTCCCTTGTATGCGATTGCCACTCCCCCATCAGGTTCTGAAGGCGCTTTTTTTGCAGCGATGCACCCTTATAACCAAACTCTGGTTGTAGCGTCTCCAGAACATCAACGAGAAGTCTTAGCATTTGCTAAAAAGCATCAGCTCAATGACATCTCTCTCTTCTGCATGAACCATTTAAGTCCTGTGGATCTATCTCAGCACTTTCTAATAGGCTTAGAAGTAGCTGATGAAGGAATTTTCGTTGATGGCAAAGGAGTGCTCTTCTTTCAACCCAAACGAGAAGGAAATGCCTTTTTGAGAGAAGCAGAGATTACACAGATGGAAGAGGAGTATAAGAAGCTAGAAACCCGTCGTGAAACGCAAATTATTGAACATCAACAACTTCAGAAAAAGATCACCGATCTCCAAAACGAACGCTCCAGCCTGGATAAAACAATGCGTTCCTCAGAGATGAAGCTTGTTGAAATCAATCATGCACTCTTAAGACACCAGGCCGATGTCAAACGCCTTGAAGAAGAGTATCAAACTTTAGAAGTCGAACGCGCCAAAACACACGCCTCCATTCAAGATTTGACAGCGCGATGCAGTTCCCTCAACCATGAAGTGACTTCTTTAGAAGAGATGCTTAAAGGTTCAGAGAACACTTTCTACGAGCAGCAGAGCCGCCTTGAAACGTATGTACAGACTGCCAAAGAGGCAAAGCTCCATTTCGAAACCTCACAAAGGCAGTGGCAAGAAACTTACAGCAAAGATCGCCAACAGACACATGCCTTAGAACTCCTAGCCGTGAAACAGCAAGAACGCGATCAGACATTGCAAAAACTCCAACAACAAATTTCACAAGCAAAGAGTACCATCGAGTCTATGCTTACAAATAGCCAAGATTCCGGAGATAAGCTTGAAGAGGTTCAGAAGCTGTTGGAGAGGCTCGAATCTTCATGCGCTCAGCTGGAGAAAAATACAGCCGAATCTAAGACCCGCGTACAAAGCATTGAAGAACAGATTCAAAAACAAGAAAATATTTTAAAATCCTCTGAAAATGAGAAAAATAAATTTGCGATGCAGTTGACTCAACAAATCACTTTGCAAGAATCGCTAGAACAGACTTTTGAAGAGAGATTTTCCACAAAGCCATCCATGCCCACAGAAGTTCTCAAGGATATTCCAGGAGCAGAAAAAGAGCTTCGACAGCACAAACAAGAGCTTGATGCAGTCAAAGATATTAACATGCTAGCCATTGAAGAGTGTGCACAAGATAAGGAGCGCAGCACCTTTTTGAGCCATCAGGTCAACGATCTCAAAAGTTCCAAGCAAGAGCTTGTAAAAGTCATTGCCGAATTGGATAGCCAGTCTAGAAAGCTTTTTAAAGAGACTTTTATTTTGATTCGCGCCTCGTTTCAGAAGAATTTTGCTATCCTCTTTAATGGAGGAGAGGCCGATCTTCAATTTGTTGAAGGAGAAGATATTCTAGAGGCGGGAATTGATATTACGGCGCGCCCACCCGGAAAACAGATGCGCTCGATAAGCTTGCTTTCTGGTGGAGAGAAGTGCCTTACAGCTATGGCTCTCCTTTTTGCACTATTCGAGGTAAAGCCCACACCTTTCTGCATTCTCGACGAAATTGATGCACCTTTAGATGATACGAATGTAGAGAGGTTTTTAACAGTGGTTAAACAGTTTGTGGACCGTTGCCAGTTTATTATTATCACCCACAATAAGTGCACAATGGCTATTGCGGATATGATTTATGGTGTCTCTATGCCAGAAAAGGGTATTTCCAAGCTTCTCTCTATGGAATTTGCCGAAAACCAGGTCTCCGTCGAGGCTTACAATTAAACGCAAAGGCGCTAAGGCGCAAAGAAAAAAATATAATATACTTTCTTTGCGCCTTAGCGCCTTTGAGTTTAATTTTGCTTTGCTATTCTGCTTTTTTAGCAGAACGATCTTCTTTAATCATGCAACAATCTTTAGATGCAAATGCGCCTTCTAGACGGCATAATCGTCTATCTATATCAGTAATCTTTTCTTCAAGTTTATCAAAACGTTGATCTACCTTTTCAAAACGCTGATCTATCTTTTCAAAACGCTGATCCATATTGTTTTCGAATTTGTCAAGTTTTCTATCTACCCGACTATTAAACCACCAAAGAATAGCAGCGATTGCAACTAGATTAACAACATCAAGCTTGGCTAAAATATCAACTGGTATTTCCATTTCTTATCCTTACAACTTTGAAAACCTAGTATACACAAAAATCTAATAAATAACAATGTGGTAGCTAGGGAAGAGGCTCAGATGTTCGATGAGGCCGAGTTCTGCAAACCCTCGGCAGATGGCTAAAATTCCAATGATAAGCGAGCATGCTGCCAACAGAGTGTCATAATGCCGCCTACCAAAAGTAAGAAGATGATGCGCCTGCATAGCCACGAAGAGAGAGGGCGATGTAAGCAGTGCAAAAGCTGCACCGTTGAATGCACCTGCTAAAGCACTTCCTGCGAGAGCGCACGCTGAAAAGACAAGCATTGACTGCCCACAGGGCAAAAAGACTGTAGAGAATCCAAATAAAAAACTGTGATGGGGAGTATCTTGAAGCATTAGGCTGGCTAATTTTCGATTAATTATTTGAAGTCCTTTAGGATGAGGAACATATATTTTAATCTTCAAAAATTTTAATAGCGCAAAAACTAAAAAAATAGTGCCCATTCCACATGATAAAAGCGCAGATAAATGATACTCATCCAACAGCGCATTCAAAACACTTCCAAATGCTCCTGCTATCCCTGCTGCTGCACTGAAGGAAAGTATTCTTCCCACAAAATACCAGTAACGGTATTGATGCTTGCCTATCATCATCACTAAGGGCCCGCACATCCCAATACAGTGCAAATTACCCACCAGATAGAGAGGCAGTAAAGTAAAGAACAGTGTCATGGCTCAATGCTTTTCGCAGACGCTTTTGCGCGCAAAAGATGCATCTCTGCCATATCCATACCTGTCCTACCTGAACGTTTCGTAAACCCAATAAAGGTCACTACGACGAGCAAGGTAGCAAACATGGTCAAAATTGCTGTAGCAACAATCGGAAACCAAAGACTTTGGTGTGATTTAGACATATTAAACCTTTTTTTTACAAAATTCATCATGCCTCTAGGCTTTTTTTTTGCAGAGAAAATAAATTTACACTATCTATCAATAGATGAAACAGGCGGTAATCTATGACTTCTACTGGTAGTAGCGTCGATCTTGACTATCAAGCAGAAATGCTAGCAGCAAAAACCAAACATTACTTGATTACAACGATGGGTCGCTCCTCGGATCAAGCAAATGCTGATGAGATCTATCGCGCTTTATCCTACGCTCTACGCGAAGAGATCATGATCCGCTGGCTAGCCACTGCCCGTACGATCGATAAATTTGAATGCCGCCGTGTTTACTACTTTTCGATGGAGTATCTGCCTGGCAGAATCTTCATGAATAATATTACCAATCTTTGTGCATTAGACATCGTCAAAGCCGCTTTAGTGAAACTTAACCGCAGCCTGATGGACATCATGTTCTGTGAATCCGACCCAGGCCTGGGAAATGGCGGTCTAGGTAGATTAGCTTCTTGCTTATTGGATTCTCTGGCTACGCAGCACTATCCTTCGGCTGCTTATGGTCTGCGCTATCAGTATGGCTTGTTTGAGCAGCAGCTGTGGGATGGATTACAGGTCGAAGCTCCTGACTGTTGGCTAATTAATGAAAATCCATGGGAATTCCGTCGAGACCTACGTAAAGTCCCTGTAAGCTATTGTGGAAAGCCTATTACGTCTAAAAATATCCATGGGGACGAGATCATGCTTCTCGAAAACCCTGAAGAAGTCTGGGCGATGCCCTACGACTTTCCCATTGTCGGATATAGCTCTCAAGGCGACTTCTCAGTAGTAACTCTGCGCCTCTGGACAACTAAGGACTCACCCAATAACTTCCGCATCCAGAGTTATAATGCAGGTCGCCTTGATCAAGCTGCTGAAAATACTATTATCAATGATGTCCTCTATCCTAGCGATAATCATGAAACAGGTAGGCGTATCCGATTAAAACAGGAATTTTTACTGGTTTCTGCATCTCTACAGGATATTATTCGGCATTACTTGACTCAACATGACCACTTTAGAGCCTTTGCCGATAAAGTTCGCATTCAGATTAATGACACGCACCCCTCTCTGGTTATTGCTGAACTTATACGCGTGCTGACTAAAGAGTATGATATCCCTTGGAAACTAGCTGTAGAAATGACCTGTGCCTGCACAGGCTATACAAACCATACCATTTTGGGAGAAGCTCTCGAACAGTGGGATCAGCAGCTTTTCAATTACCTATTGCCTCGCCAATACCGCATCATTGAGCGCATTAATCATGAGTTTTGCGATATGGTGCGTGGAAAATACCCTCAGGATGAAGAGAAGATCCGCAACCTTTCCATCATTGAGAATGGAAAAGTGCGCATGGCTAATCTCGCTATTGTCGGATCTCATAAAATCAATGGCGTAGCGCAGCTACATAGTCAAATTTTGAAAAATAAGGTCTTTAAAGACTACTATGACCTATTTCCCGAAAAATTCACTAATGTGACAAACGGTGTCACACAACGTCGATGGCTACTTCTTTGCAACCCAGACCTATCGAGATTTATTACTGCTAGAATAGGTAACGGATGGATCACAGACTTTAGACAAATTAGAGGATTAGCCAAATTTGCAGATGATACAGTCGGTCAAGAAGAATTACTATTGATCAAACGCAAAAACAAGCTGCGCCTGATCGAATTTTTGAATGCTAAAAACAGACTAAGAGATAACTTAGGTAGATTTACAAGCAGCATACCCCTTATTGATGCCAATTCATTATTTGATGTTCAAATCAAACGGATTCATGAGTACAAGCGCCAACTTTTAAATGCACTGCATCTGGTTATGCTTTATCATGAAATGCAAGACAATCCTAACCATCAGCGCGTAAAGCGGACTGCTATCTTTGCTGGTAAAGCTGCAGCTAGCTATGAGACTGCCAAAGATATCATTCGTTTCATCTATGCACTAGGACGCAAAATCAATCGCGATCCTAGCATAAATGGCATGCTAAAGATAATTTACGTCGAAAACTACAACGTATCGAGAGCCGAGTACATCATCCCAGCAGCAGACCTATCTGAGCAGATCTCTACAGCAGGCACTGAAGCCTCTGGCACAGGCAATATGAAGCTAACTATGAATGGCGCTCTAACAATTGGAACTCATGATGGCGCCAATATAGAAATGCATGAAGAGATAGGTGATGAGTGGTGGCCATTTGCCTTTGGGGCATCTTCAGAAGAGATAGCCGCTCTAAAAGCCTCAGAAATTTATAACCCTCGGAATATCTATGAAAGCAATCCAGCCATTAAACGCGCTGTAGATTCTCTCCGCGACCACTCTTTTGCCACCAATGAGCAGGAGCACCAAGATTTTTGCGACCTTTACCATAAGCTAATTGAAGGCCATTACGGAGGTGCTGCAGACAGGTACTTTACCCTATACGACCTCCAAGGCTATTATAATGCTCAGCAAAAAGTAGAAAAATATTATAATGACCCCATTCTTTGGTCAAAAACAGTCATTCACAATATTGCCGGAATGGGTAAGTTTTCTTCAGATGTCTCCATCGAAAACTACTGCAAAGAAATTTGGAATATTGAACCTTGTCAAACAGATCCTGAAATTTTAGACCG
>JABDDJ010000002.1:0-208 GCA_013287645.1 Chlamydiota bacterium
ATTAATGATGTAAATAACATCGTCATCGAGCTTAGAAAAATCTTTGATAGCCTCTTGCAAAAGTGAATTACTATCATGCGAATTTTCTAACTGAGCGTTAAATACGCAGGCTCTGATTGAACCAACCATAGTATTATTACCCTAACTTGGGAAAGTATCTTAAATATTGATTAATTTGATTTTTTAGGGAAGAGAACAAAATCAACGC
>JABDDJ010000002.1:236-57010 GCA_013287645.1 Chlamydiota bacterium
AGATAAATTTTATCTTTGCGCCTTTTGCGTTTAAATTATGCGCTCTCTCAATTTTTAGTAATTACGGTTGATAGAGAAGAAGAGCTGATGGAGGCTTTCACGCATCTTCGCGACAATTTGACTAGCTGCTCTTTGCGCTTCATCGGAACGACGTGACTGACTGCTGTTCTCGTTACCTTTCTGCATAGTAATTTCTTTAGTTACATTCAGATAGGTTACTCTTGAACCGCCCATCGCCTCGTTAAAAGTCTCTCCTACATGCAGCGCTTGACCGATACCGAGGATTGCCTGACCATATTTCACAATGTCTTTTGAACCCTTATACACTCCGCCAATAGTTGAAAGAGATCCTGCAATCATGACTCCTGCAGAAATACAAGCCCAAACTAATTTTCTTGTATTTTTTTGCTCTTCACTAATTTGATCTCTTAACTTGACGACATTAACATCGGCGAATTCGAGAAGTGATTGTGAGTTCACTCCATCTTTTCTCATGGTTATCATGATGAAAATTTGAGCATCTTGGGACATTCTATCGTAGTCACCTACAGTATTATTTTCGATGCATTCGGCAAGTTTATTTTTCATAATTTCCATAAGAGCATCGAGCTCTTCACGCACAGTCACTGAAACGAATCTAGCAACCTCTCTCATCTCCTCTTTTTCATCCGGAGATTTGTCTTCAATGCTATGTTCAACTTCACCGCGTTTGTTTTTAAAGACTTTTACCTTTATCTTTACTTCGGGGGGTGGAGTTGGATCGTCATAACTGACGGCATTCTGCTGAAAAACCTTTGTATCGTCATAACTGAGGGGATCTGCTGCTGACATAATATTATCTCCTATTAATTTTTGCGCAGAGCGTAAAGTATCGTCTCTGCCATTAACGCTGCAACTTCGATCAACCTGTTACGGTCATCACTGAGAAGGTCGACGATGGTCTGCAACTTACGTGTATTAATTTCTACATGGTTTGTATTCAACTGTCGGTCAGTACTCATAGACTGGATGGTGGATTTATGACCTTCAGCGACATAATCAATACCTGCTTTTGTACCTACCCCTACGGCCTCAATTCCTGCTGCGGAGTAAGTGATTGCTTGAACGGCTAAAAGGGATGTTCCTGCTGTATAAAACGCGGCCACGACACCGGCAGCAAATATGATTGTCATTCCTGCATTGAAATAACCGAGTGTTGTTGAGGCTTCTGACATGGGGCCTAACTGAGTACTTACCTTATTAATGATATCTATGGCATCTTTATTGCGATCTAACATATCTGCTTGAGAAAGTGTCCTGCTGACCATATCTTGTTGATTGAGGTCGATTTGGCGCAGGCTTGAGTTCTTGAGCATCCAGAGCATGGCTAGATCAGTTGGCTTGCGTTCCGAGATCTCTCTTTCAGCATCTTTTGAGGCGTCTTCCATATTTCTCTGCATGATATTGAGTTCATGGATGATCTTTCTCAGATGAGTTTTATCGATAGGTTGTAAAGCTTTTTCTTCACTCGGTCCGAATAGATAGTTCCAGAAGCTCACTGCGGAGTTGATTATCCAGCCGCCCCAAGATTGTGACTGCTCATCAGAAGACTGTTTTTGATTTTTGGATTGGTCCATACTTGTCTGAGTATCACGATAGCGTTTCTCAAACTCATCATCGAGAGTGTGAGCTTGAGCCTCTCTATACTCGGCTAGCTGTCGAGAGAGCTCTAGAACTATCTGGGAAGGGCTTCCACCCTTTATAGATGCTATGTCGTTTTCAGCCATGGCCTATTCCTTAACGGTTAATATCAATCCTTGAAGTGAACTTGCGCTTAATTTCGTCGAGAGTCTTCAAGTGTGTACGCATCCACTGGTAGGATTCGTGTAGCTCATAGTTAAGATTTTGCAATTTATGCATATGCAATTCAATCATGGTGTTTTCGTCATCGACAGTCATGCGGATGCTACCGACCAGCTGATCGCGCTGGTTAACGTTGAGTTTATTATTTTTTGTTTGAGGGATTTTAATGCCGAGTTCAGAAGCGCGCTTAAGCATGGCTTGGAGTTCTTCGTTAGCGCCTAGGTCTAGCTCACCCTTGTCTGTTGATGCAGCTGTGATGGCGGAAATAAGCTTATGCATGAAGGCGACTTCATCTTGCCTTTTTGTCAGGGCGGCATATTCTTTGATAGAATCGAGACGGATGCGGTTAAGGTTGGTATTGTGGATGTCGGTAAAGAGACTTTCGATAGAGGGGAGGTTATCTTTGGGGAAGTGTGCCCAGCGCTCTATTTTTTTTACTTTCTCTTCATCTTGAAGAACTTCATTAGGCCCAGTAGACATAAGGCTTTACTCCTTGGTACATCTTAACATGTGTAAATACTTATTTAACACCATTAATATTAATTTCATGTTAAGATTATAATAAATTCTAATATAAATACCAATTTTTTACACTAAAATAGTTTTTCTTTGGATTTTTTTGGGTTTTTCTTTAAGATTTTTACCACTGAGCTAATGAGATCAGTGAGAAGTTATGAGATTAGAGAAAACCTTAATTTAAATTTTAACCGCAAAGCCGCAGAGAGCGCAAAGATAACGCAGAGGTTAAAGAAAATACCTCTGCGTAATCTTTGCGCTCTCTGCGGCTTTGCGGTTAAAATTAATAGGAAAGTTATATGACACGTGCGAGTTGGGGTTCGCGTATTGGTTTTATTGTTGCTGCGGCAGGATCGGCCATTGGATTGGCCAATATCTGGCGTTTCCCCTACATAGTAGGGCATTTTGGTGGAGCTGCGTTTATTCTTGTTTATCTTCTCTTTTTGATGTTGGTGGGAGTTCCTGTTTTTATTGCGGAAGTCTTGGTGGGTAGAACTGCCCAAGCGAGTCCTAGCGGAGCGTTTGAGAAGATTGGTGGCAATAAGCTCTGGGGGTTGGCTGGAAAGGGGACTATTCTGACAGGATTGATCGTCAGTGCTTTTTACAGTGTGGTTTCGGGCTGGATTATCGGCTATCTGATCATGGCGGTTGAGGGCACAGTGACCACGTTACATACCACAGCATTGGCAGCACAGCACTTTAACGCAATGATTGCGCATCCTTGGTGGGCGGTTTCGAACCATGCGATATTTATGTTGATTAGCACATCGATTTTGTATTTTGGTGTGCGTGGGGGAATCGAAAAGGCAAATAAAATTTTTCTTCCTACACTGTTTATTGTGTTAATCCTTCTTTTAATTCAGGGTTTAATGTTACCTGGTGCAGAAAATGCATTAAAATTTTTACTTCATCCTAATTGGAGCGCATTAACTCCAGGCGCCTTGATCACAGCGATGGGACATGCCTTCTTTACGTTGAGTTTGGGGCAGGGCACGATGGTGACATATGGAAGTTATATTCCTCAAAATGAAAGTATTATTAAGGCTTGCACTCCACCAGTAATCATGGACACTATAGTCTCACTTTTAGCTGCTGTGGTTGTATTCACCATAGTATTCGGATCGGGTTATGAGCCTAATGCCGGCCCAGGGCTTATATTCCATACTTTACCGACCGTCTTTAGTCAGCTTTCAGGGGGGTATGGGCTAGCAATACTGTTTTTTCTATTGGTTTTTTCGGCAGCATTGACTTCTCAGATCTCCGCCATGGAACCAACCATTGCCTATTTAATGGAAAGCTGGAACTGGTCGCGTCACTCGGCGACGATTCTTTGTGGGACAACGGCTTTTGTGCTGGGAATTCCCTGCGCTTTAGCGGCTGGTCTATTAAGCAATGTCCGCATTTTTGACATGGATATTTTGGATGCGGTTAGCACGTTTACCAGCGATGTTTTGATTCCAGCGGGTGGATTCTTCGCCGTAGTTCTTGTAGGATACCGATGGGGTTACCCCGGAGCAATGCGAGCTCTTCTCCCAGAGGGCGGAGCGAGTTGGTTAAAAGGATATTTTTGGTTTTGCTTTAAAATCACTGCACCGCTTTTAATGATTATAGTTTTTCTTGATGCACTAGGAGTCTTCCGTTAATTCTATGACTAAAAGTTTTATTGAATCGTCATTAGCTCAACCAGATCTTAGTTTTGAGACGCCTATTAGACCGGAAAGATTGGCCGATTTTACAGGGCAATCAGCTGCTAAGGAGCGTCTTGAGGTCTTGATCGCTGCTGCCAAGCACCGGGAAGAGGTACTGGGGCATTGCCTCCTATGCGGACCGCCGGGTTTAGGCAAAACAACACTGGCTTACATTATTGCAAAGACGATGGGGACAAATTTGGTTGTTACCTCTGGGCCAGCGATTGATAAGGCGGGTGATTTGGCAGGGATGTTAACCAAACTGCAGACTGGCGATGTGCTATTCATCGATGAAATTCATCGGATGAGTAGAACAGTAGAAGAGTACCTTTATCCGGCCATGGAAGATTTCTATTTGGATGTCGTCATTGACAGCGGGCCAAATGCGACTAGTGTTCGGCTCAAACTCAATCCCTTTACTCTAGTAGGAGCCACTACTCGTGTTGGAGCACTGACAGCGCCATTAAGGAGTCGATTTTTATTGCAATGTCGTTTAGAGTACTATCAACCCGATGAATTACAAAAAATTATTTTACGCACTGCAGCTCTATTGCGCACATCGATTGTGAATGAGGCTGCATGGGAGATTGCACGACGATCGAGAGGTACACCACGCATAGCCAATAACCTATTCCGTTGGGTTAGGGACTATGCCACAGTGCATTGTGGAGGGAGTGTTGACCTTGACACAGCCCTTAAGGCGCTCGATATGATCGCCATTGACCAGCTAGGCCTCGATCAGATGGATACGCGTATTTTAGAGGTCATGCTTGATTTATATAATGGAGGTCCTGTAGGCCTGACAGCTATTGCAGCAGCAGTAGGAGAGGATGCAGAGACTTTAGAAGAGGTATACGAACCATTTCTCATTTTACAAGGGCTAATCCGCCGAACGCCGCGTGGAAGGGAAATGACAGCAGCAGCTTACACACACTTAAATAGGAATACACCATGAGACTTTGTAAACTACTTTTAGGAGCTGTCGTGATGAGTGCGGCTGCTCTACAGCCTGTTGAGGCTGGGGTACTCGATTCGATTAAAGGCTTCTTTTGGAAAGAAGAGGCGCCTCCACCATCAATTAAAATTTTAATTTTACACGACCAAGCCGGTGCCATGATTGACCTCAAAGGCAAATACCAGGCCTACAACCCACATAATATGGAGCGCATAACCAAAAGCGCTGTTGGCAAACGCCAATACCTCACAGGCCTCACAAGCGGCATCAAATGGGGCGAAGAATTTCCAGGTGTCCATCAGCTACTTATTGTTCCCGATGATCCAAACACGATTACCATGATTGACGGCAAGCCGTATAAAGGGTCTCTTTATGTCTATGACATTGGCAGCTCGATTAGTATCGTGAATGAACTTCCCATCGAAGACTATCTCATGGCCATATTGACGCCCAATTACAATGAAGAGCTACCCCATGAAGCTTTAGCCGCCATTGCTATCGCCGCTCGCACTCAGGCTCTTTATAATACCAAAAATCCTAAGAATACCTACTGGACTGTAGATGGCCGTAAAGTAGGCTACGAAGGATTAGGAACCGTTAGACCAGGCGCTGTCGCACAAGCCATCAATACCACCAAAAACATGGTGTTGAGCAAGACAGGCATTTATGAAGGCGTAACACCCTTTCCTGCACAATGGGGCACACCGACTAGCGCTAAGAGCGACGAGGCAGTTCCATCGCGCATCACACTATTCGATGTAGAGGCCATGGCGAAAAAAGGAAGCAATGCCGCTCAAATTTTGGCAAAGGCGTTTCCTAATTCCGTAGTGATACTCGCCAATTAATTAGAGGACTGAATGTTGCAAGGATGCACTGATAAGCTGACCCAGTTGTCGGCCTACGACTTCGATTTGCCAAAAGAGCTAATTGCTCAAGAGCCGCTTTTGCAGAGAGATCAGGCCAGGCTCCTCGTTGTCAATAGGCAGACCGGAAGCATCACTGATGCAATGATTACCGATCTGCCTAGCCTTATGCGTCCAAAGGACCAGCTTGTCTTTAACGATACTAAGGTCATGCCTGCCCGCCTGAAAGGCACTAGAGAAACAGGGGGGCAGGTAGAAATCCTCCTTCATACACCCTGCAAAGATGGAACTTGGTGGGCGCTGACACGCCCTGCCAGAAAAATCAAGTCAGGCCAGACTATTTTTATAGCGCCAGATTTATCCATAAAAATTCTTGAAGAGGGAGAGGTGGGCCAGCGCCGCGTCGAATTATTACATCAAGGTTCTCTAGAGCAACTCCTAGAGGCGCATGGACAAGTCCCGCTACCACTTTATATCCGCCGCCCCGTTCAAAAAGAGGATCGTGAACGCTACCAAACAGTCTATGCGACAGTTCCTGGAGCAGCAGCAGCCCCCACAGCGGGACTCCATTTTACAAAACCCCTTTTAGAAACTCTCGATGCAATGCAAGTGTCACGCATCCATGTCACTCTGCACGTAGGTTTGGAGACCTTTTTACCCGTCCGCGAAGAAGATATCCGCCTCCATCCCATGCATTTGGAGCGCTGCATGATCGATCCAAACGCAGCATTGCAACTCAATTCTTTAGTTGATGGGGCGAGGCGCATTTGCGTCGGAACAACAAGCGTACGCACACTCGAATCTATGGTAACTTCAAACGGGAGCTTTACACCAGGAGAGAATGGTACACGGCTATTTATCTATCCTGGCTATACATTCAAAGCCGTCGACGCCTTATTAACCAATTTTCATGTCCCTAAATCTACTTTATTGATGCTTGTTTCCGCATTCGCAGGATACGATCTCATCCGTGCAGCCTATGCCCATGCTATCGAAAAGCAGTACCGCTTCTTTTCGTATGGCGATGCGATGCTGATCGTTTAATAGAAAATTAAACGCAAAGGCGCGAAGGCGCAAAGAAATTTTTTTTGTTATTCTTTGCGATTTTGCGCCTTTGCGTTTAATTTTATTTTTAATTATATAAGAAGAATATCGAAGGGAAATCATGCGGATTCGCGTTATCTTTTTTGCTTTAATCATGCTTCTCATAACACCGTGGGCAGCCTCCTTTGCCGATGAAGTTGCTATCGTGCACAATCGCGAAATCATGCGCCATGTACAACTTCTGCCTCATACAGGCGTGTTGATGCAAGATGAGCGACGCTTTGTCTATTTAAAGATTGATGATCAGTATTTGTATGACCTTTTTCCATTGATTAAAGATGAGGGATTTATCCTTCCAGCCTTCTTTCGGGATTGTGAAGGCATTGGAGCACATATAGCTGTGATGGATGCGGCAGAAACAAAAGGACTGCCAAAAATAACAGAACTCGGACAGTCATTTCCTTTTACACCCAAGTGTTTAGTAAAAGTCCAGGTCGGAAGAAAGATCTATCTTGTATTGCAGGTAGATTCACCAGAATTAAAACGGCTTAGAAAAAAGTATGGTTTACGCTGCTTGCCAAAAGGGCATCAATTCCATATTACATTAGCTGTTAAGGATTTAGATAATCCACCTCCCTTTGGAGTTCCCCAAACTCCCCATCCTAGCCCAGAATGCAACTCCTGTGAAGCTCAGCATGTCTTTGACCACAAAAAGGTTTGCAATCTTCGAACCGAGATCATTCCTGTTATGCCCAACTGTTATGGGCCTACATTACCTCTAATTAGACGCCAACCACCCTGCGGTCACTATTACGAATAGTTGACTTAAACATTATAGCTTGTTATTATTTTTGAAAATTGTAATTAATAACAAGGATTTTAATAATGTTTTATTCATTTTGTATTAGTCGTTTAGGTG
Organism: Chlamydiota bacterium; assembly: GCA_013287645.1. Lineage (GTDB taxonomy): Bacteria > Chlamydiota > Chlamydiia > Chlamydiales > JABDDJ01 > JABDDJ01. The sequence continues at coordinate 8,064 of JABDDJ010000002.1, forward strand.
ATGCGTGTTATACTCTTTTAGATGATGGATTGGCAAATTTGTTTGCTGTAGAAACCCTCCGACATGGAACAAATCCTATTAGTTATATAGGGATTAGATTTTTTGGAGGAGATCCGAAAAAAGGTGGCGCAAGTTATGGCGCTACAAAGGACAATTCGGCCGATAATCCTAAAGGCAATTTCTATATGTTAAAAGATACAGAGTATGATAAAGCCCTCTACAGCAGTGGAAATTGGAAAAATCCTTTTTCGATTGGGTTCTCTAAAAGACTAGCACCCAGACTATTTACATATTTGTCTGGAGCTAATTTTGCAAAAAATATTTCTCCAAATAAAGCTTTTGAAATAGTGTCTGGAATATTTTCACTATTATTCGTTCCAACAATCCGATTTAGATTTACCCAAATCGATAAAAAGAGAATTCAGGAAGATCCTGCTTATACTGATCCACAATGTGGGCATACAGCTTATAAAACTTCTCAAAAAGTTGAATTTTGGCGCATTGGTTTACTAGGAACACTTTTGACGGGAATAAATTTTGGATTGCTTTCAAGAGCGAGAAAACATCCATCTAGAGTTCTGACCGGAGTGGCTCAATTAACAGCTTGCGTAGGCATAACAGCTATTTTTAGTGCATGCATGATTGCGCATCCAGTTCCAGTTATTATTGGGGCGCTACTAGCTTAATCGATTTAAGATAGTATGAATGTTTTGGCGCAGGCCGAAGGCTGTAAAGCGCAAAAAGCCTTCGCCTTCTTGGCCAAAGCCTGAGCCTGGCGTAGTTACTATGTGATAGTTTTCCAAAAAGTGCTGGAATAGATCCCACGATTTCTGGCCTTTAAAGCGGACCCATAGGTATGGGGCATTTTCGCCACCATATACTTCATATCCTAACCTCTGAAATGTCTCTCTTAACAATTGGGCATTTTCGAGATAATAACTCGCTAATTGAGCGATCTCTTGCATGCCTTTTTCTTCCAAAATGGCACATCCTCCCCATTGTGAAATCGTAGAGGCACCATTAAAGAGAGTTGTGGTTATCCGATTCCAGTCTGCTCTTACAGCACTGCCATCTTCATAACGCAATTCTTCCGGAATCACTGTCCAGCCTAAGCGGACGCCCGTAAATCCAGCCATCTTTGAAAATGAGCTGATCTCGATGGCTACTTCTTTGGCTCCTTCAATCTGATAGATAGACTTAGGAATTTGCGGGTCTTGGATATATGTTGCATAGGCTGAGTCATAAATAATGATGGAGCGGTTAGCTTTAGCAAATGCAACAAGCTGTTCTAACTGTTTTTTTGTAGCAGCGGCTCCTGTAGGATTATTAGGGGAGCAGAAGTATATTAAATCGGTATGCTGCAAGTGAGATAAATCGGGAAAGAACTGATTTTCGGGCCGGCAAGGCATAAACACAATTTTTTTGACACCTTGGATTAGACTGCCTTCAATATAAACCGGATAGGCAGGGTCTTGGACTGCAATAGAGACTTGGCTGCCGAATAACATCTGGAGTCTTCCAATGTCACATTTAGCTCCGTCAGAAACAAAGACCTCTTCCGGTTGGACTGAGTTAAAATAAATTGTTGATGCAATCTTTTTTCGAAGCTCTGCCATGCCCTGCTCTGGGCCATAGCCTGTGTATCCTTTTCTGGTACCTAATTGCACTGAAGCCAGAATGAGACCTTCGACAATAGATTCTGGAATAGGTTCTGTCGTATCGCCTATCCCTAGGCTTATCAAGGATGCTTGTGGGTGAGTTAATAGGAATTCTTGTTTCCGGCGGTTAATTTCCGGGAAAAGATAACTAGAAGACAACTGGATTAAATTGGGATTTCTGGAAATCATATTCTTAATTTTTTTTAACAGGATATGCAGGATCGACTTCGTCGGCAGGATAAGAAAGATAAATAAAATAAATTAAATTTATCCTTCATATCCTGCCGCTGCAGGCGATCCTGCATATCCTGTTTTAATTTCAAAACTAACTTTTTATTAAATTCATTGTTATTAACACTTGTTTCAGTTTGTGTAGGTTCTCTGGTGACATCTTGTAGAGCGGCAATCGACACTCACCGGCAGCCATTCCGCAAAGGCTCATGGCTGCTTTTATCGGAATGGGATTTGTTTCAAGAAAGGCCGCTTTTACCAGCGGTAAAAGTCCATAGTGTATTTCTCGCGCTTCATTATAATTACCTGCGGAAGCTGCTTTCACGAGCGACACAATGCCCTGGGGCACTAGGTTGCTGACCACAGAAATTACTCCTCTTGCTCCAAGGGACATCATGGGAAGTGTATTCACATCATCACCAGAGAGTATCGCAAAATCAAGGCCTTCTTGTGCAAGTCGATGGATATACTCTGTCGTATGGCTGAGATTATCGGTCGACTCTTTAAGTCCTTTTAAATTAGGGAGATTTGCCAATCTAATCAGCGTCGAAGCTTCTATATTGATGCAGCATCTGGCAGGGTTATTGTAGATGACTATCGGAATATCTACCGCGTTTGAGATAGCTTCAAAATGGCGAAAAAGCCCTTCTTGGGTTGGTTTGTTGTAGTAGGGGTTCACAATGAGGACGATATCAGCTCCCAAATCTTTAGCTTTTTTGGTTTTTTCAATCGTCTGACGGGTGCAATAGGCGCCGGTTCCTACCCAAATGGGAACTTTTCCTTTGGCTTCTTTGACTGCGATGGAAATAATTTTTTCTTGTTCCGCAGGAGAGAGGGTAGGGGCTTCTCCGGTAGATCCCAAAGGCAAAATTCCTGAAACTCCTTGAGAAATTTGATAACGAATATTTTTAATCAAACCCTCTTCATCTAGTTTGTCATCAATAAAGGGTGTAATAAGTGCAGTAATAGTTCCTTTTAGTGGCATGGTAACCTCTTCTTCATCATATCTTGCATACAGTCTTTAAAAGTATATAGTCCCTTTTTGTCGAGCAGCCATTCTGCTGCGAGGATGGCTCCCCGGGCAAATCCTTCGCGGCTGATAGCTTCATGAGATATTGTCAGGGTGTCAAAAGGGGAATTGAAAAAAATAGTATGTATTCCTGGAATAGTCCCGCAGCGTACGCTTGAGAAGGGGAGTTTGTCGATGCGCTCGATAGAGCCTTCGATTATCTTGGAAATCTCTAAAGCAGTACCAGAGGGGCTATCTTTTTTCTTTGAGTGATGGTATTCGATTCCGGCGACATCATATTCTTTAAAAGCATTCATCGCTACAGAAGCATTCTGAATGATTTCATAGAGAAGCTGCACCCCTATGGAAAAGTTAGGGGAGTATAGTGCTGCCGATTGGTGCTGTTGGACAAGGGTTTGGAGAATATCAAGATGTTCATACCATCCTGTCGTGCCGATGATCAGAGGTTTTCGGAGTGGAATGATTTTTTTAATATTGTTTAAAGCAGATTCCGGGTGAGTAAAGTCAATAAAAATGTCTGAATTTTCCAGGGCATCCCGATCCCATTTTTGGGAAGTAATCCGAGCAACAATCTCGTGGTTATGCTCCAAAGCCACTTTTTCGACCATGCGCCCCATTTGCCCATAGCCGATTAATGCAATTTTCATCGAAAGACTCATTGTGAAGTCGTTTTATACTATCAATTTTGAGAATGTTTAGATATATATAAAATATTTTAATTTATAGTGAGGAAGCCATGTCCAGAGCAAAAGTTTACAAAGAAATTGAAGAGATGTTTGGCCTTGTACCTGCAATGTTCAAGAAAATACCTGATGACAAGCTACAGCTAGAATGGGAACTGTTCAAAAAGGTACAGTTTGATAAGGGTCCTATCCCTAATAAGTATAGGGAATTAATTGGCCTTGGAATCAGCGCTATCACAAAATGCAAATATTGTATTTTTTATCATACAGAATTAGCAAAATTGAATGGAGCAACCGAAGAAGAGATCGAAGATGCCATTCACTATGCTAAATCTAGCGTAGGTTGGAGTGCCTATTTGTCAGGATTACAGTTCGACTTCGATAAATTTAAGAAAGAGATCACTCAAGCCTGTAACCATGTCAAAAAAGGTACCAAACCCAAAAAAAAGAAGTAACTTGAGAGGCTTTCTTTCCGTAGGAAAAATTTTTCTTATACGGAGCTTTGATTACAAGCTATCTCGAAAGATCGAAGACGTTCTTCAACTATTTTACTCACCTCTTCCAAGGAACCTTCCAAATAGAGAAGTTCTCGGATCAGAGGATACAGTTTTGGACGTACTAAATGATAATTTTCTTTTTTAATTCCAAATGAATTTTCACCAAGGGGAGCCTCAATTGTTTGTAAAACAACCGCTTCATGTAAAGGATTGTCTTTATAAAATTCCTTTAGTGATTCTCTAAGCGATTTGCTTACTGGAACATACGCAGTACCCATATGCCACTTAGCTTGAATTTTTTTGCTCGCTAGATAATTAATAAAGCTGCGCACGCCCTCTTTATTGTTTTTAGGGTTAAATATCCACACAGCTGCTCCACCTAAAGGAAAGGCATATTTAGATTCTTGATCTTTTGAAAGTGTAGGTAAAGGCGCATATCCCACTTCAAAACCGGCAGCTTTAGCTTCTTTCTCGATAATTGTAGAATGTCCTGAACCCTGAATATAAAAAGCGACTTTGCCTTGGATAAAGGAATCTCTTGTATGATCATAATTTCCTGTGTTTGGCGCGGAAAACACTTCTTCTTTAACTAATTGTCTTAAATTTAAAATATGATCTTTTAACTGAATAAAATTATAATTTTTATTTCCATCTAATAGAGATATATTTTTTTGTGCCAGAACAACTTCAACTAAATACGCTTCAGGCCATGCACAAGTATACCCAAAAGATATTCCAGACTTCTCTTTAATTTGTTTGCACGCATCAATGAGATCTTCAAAAGTATTAGGTTTCCAGTTCGAGGAAAATCCGCTTTTTTCAAGGAGGCTTTTGTTGATGTACAGAACTCCACAAGCTGGATTAAATGGGAGACAATCAGTTCCAAAAGTCTTGGTAACTATTTCTGCAATATCATCCAGTTTATCTTGGTCTAATAAAGATCTAACAGAAACGACAATTCCTTCTTTTAATGCTTGTTGCATTGCACCAGTCATGTACTCAGGAACTAAAATGAAATTAGGTCGTTCTTCTTGCGGTTTTTTTAATGCCTCTTTTGCTGCAGCTGCGTAATTTTGTGGTGCCACAATCTCTAATTGAACTGTAGGACTGTGATCTTTGTTATATTCTCGAACTATTTCAGATAAAACATCTCCAGGCTGTCCCCCTAAACTATGACAAAACACTAATGACATAATATCTCTAATTTTTTAAAAAATAATTAAAATTAGGATAATTAGACTACAATTAAATGTAAATCAAAATTTCGCAGTTATTAAGTAGTTAACCGAGATCGCTAGAGCCGCATTCGCGGCTCTAGAAAAGCTTTAAGTCAAAATGCTAAACTAGCTTGAAATACTGAGGATACTTATCTACAAGTTCTTTGCGGGGAGCTTGGAGTAAGCCGACTTCTCTTAAATGCTTTACAGTTTCCTCTGTGATATTCTCTAATGGAACAGATCCCATCTCGATCAAACGCGACTGAAGATGTTCGCCCACCGTATATTTTCCAAGGTCATACTCAGGGGGAAAAGAAGCAAAAAACGGCATTGAATAGCGCTCTCCGACATTATCCACTCTATGAGTTATTGCTTTAAAATCTTCATTGTTGGTTAATAGTGCAGCAAGTTCACCGGTATTAATAAGTATATAACCTTTAGGTACAACGACTGACTTCCATCTATCCTCTTTTGTTTCATCCTCTTTCGTTTCATCATCTTTCGTTTTATCCTCTTTCGGCAGCAGTTTTAATCCTTTATCTGTGGGTCTTGGCATAAACGTTGCCCAATTAACATCTTCATGAGCTGCAGCGCCTTTCATCTCGGGATCATCGGTGGACCTAGGAGCAGGGTAATACGCTAGTCGAAGTAAGTTATTTGAAGAATTCAGCATGTCGTCTACATTACATACTTTAACTTTTGTATATGCCAAAAAGCAATCTAAGAATTTGCTAATATATTTCTTTAATTCATTGCGATAAGCTTCAATAGCCTCTTTAAATTCTAGCATTCCTGCAGGCCATTTAGACATGTCGGGAGATATAAAAAAAGTTTGTTTACGATCTGAAACTTTTCTTCCTTTAGCTGCCTCTAAACCTTCTGGTCCAAATCCTGTTTGTCCATTATTGCCATGCCAATCTCTCATTTTTAAATCTAAAGGCTGATTGAAGTACTTTCTCATTACATCATAAACTCGATCGATATAAGGCTCTAATGAACTGGATTTAACACCAATAAAACCTACCTTCATCCAAGTTTCCATCAAAATTCTAATCTCTACTTCAGAATGAATATCAGATAGATCAAAGCAGGGGACTTCTACTTCTCCAAACATTTTTTGTTCAGTAGTAAGGGATGGAGTTGGTGCAACGGTAGTTTTAGTAATCGGTTTGCCAAATGGATCATTTTGAGGGGCCTTTACCAAAGTATCGGTGGTGGAGACTGGTGATTGTGATTCAAAAGGATAGGCAGTCTCTCTATATTTTTCAGAGTTTGCATAAAATCTAGAAGGATCAATTGGTAGTACAGACATTTTCGCTCTCCTTTTTAGCGGGGTGTAAGGAATAATTAGAGAGTGACTATATACAAATATTTGATTTAATCAAATCCTGCTCTATGATATAGTGTGGGGAATATGGAATCTGTACTGAACAACGACACACTCTCTTTTTGGCTTCTGAATTATGGAAGTTTTGCTCTATTTGTGCTTTTAGCTTTGGGCATTGTGGCTCTACCTGTACCTGACGAGACGCTTATGGTCACGGCAGGTATCTTGATGGATACGGGGCATCTAAACATCCCTGAAACTATCCTGGCAGCCTATCTGGGCAGTATGTGTGGCATCACAGGCAGCTATATCATCGGTCGTACTGCTGGGCATCTGGTCCATCGTTACGGAAAGTGGTTTCACATCACGGAAGAGCGGTTGGCCTATGCGCATCAGTGGTTCGAGCGTTTTGGAAAATGGACGTTATCGATTGGCTACTTTATTCCGGGAGTGCGTCATTTCACAGGGCTTTTGGCAGGGATGACAGAACTTAAGTATGGTACTTTTGCTCTTTTTGCCTATACAGGAGCTGTTATATGGGCTACTTTCTTTCTCTCTGTGGGGTACTTTCTAGGTGGGTATTTGCCTGATATCTTCCGTATCATTGAGGTCGATTTTGATGTTATTCTTATCGTTGTAGCTCTTATTATTGCGGGATATCTTATCTATAGATTGCGTAAAAGTCCAAAGTAAGACTATTATAATTGTCTTTAAGTCTTAGAGTGTGTCTTCGAATTTCGAATGGAGCTGATTCCAAATTCGAAGACACACTTTTAATAAGGTGAATTCATGGCACAACTTTCTTGCGGAATCGTCGGACTTCCCAATGTCGGTAAGTCAACGCTATTCAACGCTTTAACATCGAATCAGGCCACTGCTTCTAACTATCCCTTTTGCACGATCGAGCCGAATATCGGGATTGTCGAGGTCTTTGATCCGCGCCTAAAAGTATTATCAGACCTTTCAAAGAGCAACAAACTTGTTTATGCGACAATGCAGTTTGTCGATATTGCTGGGCTTGTAGCAGGGGCATCACAGGGTGAGGGCTTGGGCAATAAGTTTCTGGCGAATATCCGCGAAACAGATGCGATTGTCCATGTTGTCCGCTGTTTTGAAGACCCTGATGTTGTGCATGTCAATGGTAGTATAGACCCGATTCGCGACATCGAAGTGATTAATCTTGAGCTAGCCCTGGCAGATCTACAGAGTGCTGAAAACAGTATCGCCAAGCTTGAAAAGCAGATTAAGAGTAATAAAGAGCTAATCCCTGTTTTGGAAACTCTCAAAAAAGTTCTTGTCCATTTGAATGAGAATCAGCCGGTTCGTTCATTAGATCTTACAGAAAATGAGCGTCTATTATTGACTGCCTATCCCTTCTTGACCAACAAGAAAGTCCTTTATGTGGCAAATGTCTCTGAAGAGTGCCTGCCGGAATTAAAAAATGCGTATACCGAAAAAGTCTTCGCCTATGCAGCCAAAGAGGGGAGTGATGCGATTGCCATCTGCTCCAAAATTGAAGCCGAAATCGCTCAGCTGCCCTTAGATGAACGTACAGGCTTTTTACAAAGCATCGGTTTAGAAGAGTCAGGATTAACGCGTCTGATCCGCCATTCGTTTGATATGTTAGGCTTGATCACCTTTTTGACGACGGGCGAGATAGAGACGCGTGCCTGGACCATTCATAGAGGGACTAATGCAGCTGAAGCGGCAGGAAAGATCCATACGGATATCCAGAAAGGATTTATCCGCGCAGAGACGATTGCGTACAGTGACTACGTTAAGTTTGGAAGCCGCCCAGCGGCACGGGATAATGGAAAAGCGCGTTCTGAGGGGCGTGATTACGTAGTACTAGATGGCGATGTCATCTTGTTTATGCATAATTAGGAGAGTATGGATAAGACAAATCTTTTTGTGACATGTGGACCGCTACTTGAAGGTCCATTGATGGATGAGCTGCGTAGCTTAGGATTTTCAAAGCTAAAGCAAGGATGTCGTGGTGTTTATGTCGATGATGCGACTATTACAGACTGCTATCGCATTAACTACTGCTCTAGGATTGCTACACGTGTCTTATGGCCATTAATACGATTTCGTTGTCCGAATCGCGATGCGCTTTATAATAATGCTCGGCAGGTTCCTTGGGAAAAAATCGTCAGTCAGAGAGCTACCATCGCTATCGATTCCAATGTCTCTGGCAATACACAGCTACGCAACAGCCATTTTGCAGGACTTGTCATTAAGGATGCTGTTTGTGATTCTTTGAGAGAACTACGCGGAACACGTCCTAACGTCGATGTGGAAAATCCCGATGTCCAGCTTAATCTTTATGTGGCAGGTGGAGCAGCTACCCTCTCCTTGGATACATCTGGAAAGCCCTTGCATAAACGAGGATATCGCCAAGAGGGCGGTGAAGCCCCTTTGCAAGAGAACTTAGCAGCCGCCATATTGATGCTTATTGGTTACCAGGGTACAGGCGTATTGTGCGATCCATTATGCGGTTCCGGCACGTTCCTTATTGAGGCGGCCTTGATTGCCACCAAAACTATGCCAGGCTATCTCAGACAGCGTTGGGGATTTCAGTCCCATCCACACTTTCGCCAAGAGGAATGGCTTCGAACGAAGAATACAGAAGATCAGCAGAGACAGCCTCTGCCACAAGGATTGCTCTACGGTGTCGATAGTAAGAATACTGTTTTAGAAGGGTGTCGCAAAAATTTGCGCGCGGCAGGATTTTTGAAAGAGGTGGCGTTGCAGCATGGAGATTTTGATCAGTTGCTTCCCACACTGAATACAGAATGGGTAGTGACTAATCCGCCCTATGGAACACGTTTAGGAAAGCCGGCTAACGTCGCGTCAGTGTATCGGCAGCTTGGAGAGGCTATTAAACGATGTAAATCTTCCTCACTTGTCTTTGGAATCCTGCTTCCAGAAACATCTGCTTCTAGCTCTTTAGACCTACCCGTCAAAAAAGTCATCTCTTTATCCAATGGAGGAATACCCATCCACCTTGTGCAAGGCATGTTAAAATAATAAATGAATCTTATCTTGAATTGCCTTAAGGTTGTGATTATGTCTTTATGTTAAAACAACTCGGAATGAGAGCCGATACGAACCAGATGGACATATTCATCATCTGTCCAATAGATAAGTAAAGCATCTGGTTTAACATGGCATTCCCTGAAACTAACGTAGGTCCCAGTTAATGCGTGATCTAAATATTTCTCAGGCAATTTTTCTTCTTTCAAAAGAATACCTAATACCGTTTCTAGTTCTTTTTTTACTGGTTTGTTGTGTTCATATTTTTTGAAGTCTTTTTTGAAGCGGCGTGTTGGGTCAGGTTTAAGCATTCGGATTCATTCCCATCTTTTCCCAGAAATCTTCCATCGATTCGCACTTCATGCCTTTTCCTTCCTTGCTTTCTCGCATAGCATCAAGAGTGACTTGGTTAGGTTTTTTGTCTTGAGGGAAGTCCTTTCTAAGGTAAGAAAGAATAAACTCGCTTAAATTCATGTGAGCCTTAGCAGCTAACATCTTAATGTAAGCTCTTTCATCGACAGTACAATCAATGGTAACTTTTGCTCTATCGTGATGGTGTTGATCGTGCGACTGAGTACCCATATTATACCTCTTTGGTTACAACTTCAGTGTACCAAATTTCCTAGATTTAGAAAAGTCCTAAATCTCTTTTTCTTGGAAAAAAGGTTAGAAGAATATGACGTAAATATTGGACGATAAGAAGGATACATAAATGACTTTACAAAAAGTAATATTAAGTTTACACTAAACCAAACTTTTATATAATTAAAGCCATGAATGTAGATTTTATTCCCTCATTAGTTTCAACAGAAGTTCATGAACGTAAAGAGTTATCTACATATCTCCGAGGTTCTGCTTATGCTTTGGATTATGCTTGGGAAAGTTTAAAAACCTTTTATCGTCGTATTGAACACTACTATCATCACGGAATTTTTTTAGGTTCAGATAAAGCAATCGTTGATTATTTCTGCTCTCAGATAACAAAAGAACAGATTGAAAAAACTAATCTAATTCAAATAGAAAAAATTAAAAAAATAAGTTTAACTTTATGCGGTAAAGATAATTCATTTTTAACTCATATTAAACTACAATTACTTGTCAATCGTCTAGAAGATAAAATTTATAAGCTTGTCAAACAGATGCCTCTTAATGACGACTCCATAATGTCTGTGGTCCGCTATTTATCAATAAAAGAGATTTCTCGTTTAAATAGTGTTTGTAAACATTTTAATTATTTGTTTAACAGAATATGTTCTAACGAAGTCAAAGTCTATAAGCATGCGAGAGGAGTATCCAGAAATCTGAGTGAAAAAGGTCTTTCATTTAATTCTTTACTGTTGGATTGTAGGACACACGTTGAGAAGTATTTTTATACGCCTGAACTTTGTTCACTCTTTGGTGGAATGGAGAAGATTTTTGATCTTCGTACGGTTGTCTTAAAACATGAATCAAATGAATGTAGTTTCAAAGAATTAGATGCTTTTTCTCAAGAGCAATTATTTAAAGAATTACCACCCATTTTCAGATTGCGAATTAACGAAGGCGATGGAAGGTTTAATGAGAAAATCATCATTAAATACACTTTTTTTGTTCCCCGGGAAATATTATATGATAAACTTACAAGAGATCAAGTTTGGCATGACTACTTTATACTGTATACAAATGAGTATGTTGAAGGGCAATGGAAAATTTCTGATATGCGCTCTTCAGATCATTGGCCTTATCAATTTAAAAAAATAAATCCATTTCCAAGTGATCAATTGGCTAGAGAACAACCTGTCATTTTTTACAAAACCTATATGAATTCCCTTATTTCAAATGGAGATAATGGAGTGGATTTAAATTCTCCGAGGCTAAAAGGACTGATTAATGGGAAACCCATAGGCCAGTATGGAGATTGGTTTTTCAATACACAATTAATAGATCTTAGGAATCATCTTCCCTCTTGTCTGCGCGATTACTATAACAGAGAAAAATATAGTAAATTTGACAATAGAAGAATGTTTAAAAATTTTCCTGTCGTTTTAGGTCATGTGGATGTCAATCACTTTTATGAAAAGGTACTTAAAGTCGAAAAGCTACCCGATATGATAGTCGATTCAAACGGCAACTTAAAGCGAAATCCTGATAAGCGCGATACAGACGCTCATGAACTGTACACTTTTTAAATCAACGTCCTTTTAAGTAGAATATATTTTGTTAAAAAGATAAATTGAAGAAATGAAAATATCTTGCGATACACTCTATAACAACTACATTAAGTACGAAACTCAAACACCTTTAACTCAAACTAGTATTCAAGCTCTTCCTCCTTTAAGCAATGATATTACAGTGCAATTCATCATTCCTTTTTTGTCCATTAAAGAGCTGAGCCGTTTACTGAGAGTGAGCAAAGTATTTGGTTTATTACTGAAATCTGAAAGCCTGACAACACTGAGACTTTATGAAAAGAGTCACCCTTTAAGAATTCCCTTTTATAACAATCTAAAGAGAAAAGTTAGCTTTCATTCTTGGCTTTTAGATTGCAAAGATCATTGCAATCTATTTAGGTATTCAAAAGAATTGATCGCTCTATTCGGTAGCATTGATAACATCTTCTCAATGATGTTATGTCTAAAAAATTTAAAACGAATGAATTGTGATGAGGATCTTTATGAATTTACCTATACTTTCACATTTAGACTATTACCTCCTATTTTTCGTATTTATTATTATAAGTCACAAGATTTATTTGATGAAAGATTTATTATTAAATATACTCTTTACTCATCTAAATTACATCCGATCTGTAATTATAATCACGACTCTTGTAGAAGAGAAGAAATTTGGCATAACTACATTGTATTTTATTTAAAAAAAGACTCTGAAAAGTCTGAATGGAATCTAAGCAGCTTTTGTTCTGAAACAGGAGCAGCCCCTCTTTTTGAGAGTAATAAGACAAAATTAGATGATGAAAATTTAAAAGCTCTAGTGGAAGGGAGAACGATCATTGACGAGTCTAGAAATGTTCGCGCTGCTGTGTTAGGGCATGTGAGTATCGATTATTTTATCAAAAAGCGAGATACACACGCAGCTGAAATATCTTTTTGATTTCCTTTGGAAGAAATTCTAATAACCTGTATGTATTTTAATAAATTCAAGAGATTAGCATGCAAGTCAGTCCTAATCTTCCAGAATTTAGCTACGGCCAAGCTAATAGCAAGAAGCCTATTTCCATTCGACATGTCCCTCCTATTCCTAATCTTATAAATGATGTCTTTATCTCTTCGATAGTCCCTTATCTAAGTGTAAAGGAACTATCCCTGTTGATGCAGGTCTGTCGGGCATTTCATTATTTGTTAAACACAGAATGTCCAAAAGATTTGATTGAATATCGTTTTCACCATATCAAAGGGCTCTTCAAATATAATCGGCAGAAAATAAGCCCTTCATACGGGTCCTTGATATTGGATTGTATAAACCATATTAAAAATTGTAAATATTCAGCTCTCCTGCTGAATCTTCTTGGGGGTGCTGGAAACATTCTTTCTTTACCCATAATAGATTTGAGCGGTAAGGGTAGTTATTATAGAAAATTAGAAGATTTTTCTATCTCTCCTATGTTTTCAGAGCTGCCTCCCATCTTTCGTATACGTTTTACAACTTCTAAACAAATCGAAAGTGAGAGAATCATCATTAAATATTCACTATTCATTCCAAAAAGAAGAGCTAAACAAGTTGATCGGGTTTGGCATGATTTTTTCGATCTACATTTATCTGAGGATGCAAAGTTTAATAAAACGGAATGGATTATTTATGACATGCGATTACACACTTGGCCGAAGAAATTCAGAAGTTTAAAAAATTCCTCTAAGTCCTTAAAAAAAGTGGCGTTATCTGAAAAGTCTCTTTTGACCAAGCTAGCTGATCCAAAATTGAAAGCCTTTATGAACAGAAATATTATAAATATGAATGAATCTACTAATCTCGCAGTCATTGGTCATCTGAATAAAAGTGATTTTAGCAAATTGATTGAGGCTAGCCAAAGTCCTGTTAAAAAGCATTCCAGTCCTGTTGTTTATCGGCATTCAAATAGCCCAAAACCTATTGAACGATAAAATGATAAGAATGATAGGAGATCTTGACTATGTCAATAAAAGAATCAGCATCTGTACCCTGTTATTCGGACGAAATATTTACTTTGATCATGCCTAGACTTTCTTTGAATACACTGGTTAGTTTCAAAAACGTCAATCGACGATTCTATCTATTGTTTAATTTAATTATGCAACAGGAGACGAGTAATTATCATGACTCAAAGCTTAAAGGCGTCGAAAAAAAAAATCAAAAAAAATTATACACATTCCATTCTTTGTTGTTAGACTGTGAAGCCCATGTTAAAAAATTTAAGTATACTCCAGAGCTTAAGAGTCTATTCGGTGGGGTTGAGAACATTCTTTCTCTGAGAACAGTCAGTCTGAAATATAAAAAAGATAAATTTTTTGTAGCTATAAATAATTTTGCTCAGAAACCTCTATTTAACGCATTACCTTCCATTTTTCGAATGCAGTATAGAGTCTCAAAGAAAAAGTATCGAGAGAGAATCATTATTAAGTACTCTATGTACATACCAAAAGAAGCGTTTAAACAGCCTAAACAAGTGGATCAAGTTTGGCATGACTATTTAGATCTTTACCTAATGGATAACAGATTAAGTGAGCCTGAATGGCTTATTGCTGATATGCGTTCTCGTAACTCATGGCCTAAAGAATTTAGAAGGTCTAATCCGTTTCCGGCTAAGAGTGAATTTGTGTATAAAGGGAGTAAGCTTTCAGCAATTACAAAACCTCTCTTTAATTACATGACTAAGCTTACAGATGAAAAGCTTCAAGCGTTTATCAAGGGTGAGATGATTAAAAAGCATTCTGTTGTTTTAGGTCATGTAGGTCTAGAATATTTTAGTACACGTAAGTTATTGTAAAAAATGCATGTTTTTCTTATTTTCAGCGATTAAATGGAACTGCCAGCATTACTCCCAGAAAATCTTACTAAGTATAGCCAGGCTAAGGACGATAACTCTCTTTTGCTTGAGATCCGTACTAGCATCGCGGATTTAATCCCTTTTATTGCAACGGCTTGCAATGATGAGACCTGGTCTGAAAAGCATGCTCATTTCATGAAAAAGGCCATCGAGGTGTTGACGAGGCGGATGTTTCGACAAAAGCTATTGACAGTGGATGGACAGGCGATTGCGGGAGCGATTCGACAGCATTGGGGTGTCTTAAAGGATATAGTTCCAACAGATCTTCGGGTTGAGTATGATGGTGTTACCTACGATCTGAATACACTTTTATTTGTAGCGGATAGCGGCTATTTAAAATATTTGGTGATTAGTCAGTGTGCCGATAAAGATAGGAAATCATTTACTTTAATCGATCCGCCTTTTGACAAGGAATTTTTTCAGTTATACCTGGCCTTTGCTCAGCAGGGCGATCTTCCCGATTTGTGGCAGAGAAAGTCTGAAGAGCTGCTTGTTTTTTTAAAGATGGCTGTAGACATGCAGTGTGAGCCTCTGGAAAAATTAGCTTCAGAGACCTATAGGCGTTATCTGGACAACAAGAATGCCTTTTCGATGATCTTGTATGCCTATGAATGCAATTGGAAACAGCTTTTTCATATCTGTGCTGACTATATTAATTCCATTGACGAAGGGATCACCTTTTTGACCAACTTCTCAGGGTTTGCTATTCAGTTGCATAGGCTTGATGATACTACTATAAGCCATTTTGAAGTGATCCATAGTGCCATTACGCATCTGGCTTGCAAGGCAGAGCTAGCTCAAAGCCCTCTTCTTCCAGAGCTTGTAGATAAGTGCCATGCTCTACATTCGTTGGATGTTTCTGAGGCTTTAAAGGGAGAGCAGATTTTAAAAGCGCTTAATAAGCGTCTAGAAATTCTCGACTTGACGCTCTCTGAGTGGGTAGATGTAGATACTTTAGAAAAAGTGATTGCAGCTTGTCCTCATCTATCAAAACTTTCTTTGGCGCATAATATTCAGCTTAACTATAGAGCCTTGGGAACCTTGTATAAGCTCAAAGAGTTACGCATTTTAGATCTCTCTGGTTGCTATCAGATGACCGATGCGGACTTTAAAATGGTTTTGCATGGCTGTCCAAATCTTATAGAGCTCTATCTCAGTGAATGCAAAAAGTTACCCGATGCAGCGTTTATTTCTCTTGCGCGGTTGCTGCGCCATCTTAGAGTTTTGGATGTGTCTAAATGCTTGATAGCCGATAGAGCGTTGGTAGAAATCTTTTTTCGCTGCCATGACTTAACGACATTAATCATGAAAGAGTGCCCTAATCTAACTGAAAAGAGCCTGCAAGGCGTCAACCCTATAATAAAAATTATTAAATAATGGAGAAGGAATGGAGCATAGAAGATTTGGTCATTCAGGACTGAAAGTACCTGTATTAAGTTTTGGCACAGGGACTTTCGGAGGCACTAGCGATTTTAAGACATGGGGAAATACAGATGTCAAAGAAGCAAAAAAGTTGATCGATATCTGTTTTGAGGCAGGCATTAACTTTTTTGATACGGCAGATATTTATTCAGAGGGCGCTTCAGAGTCAATTTTAGGCCAAGCATTAAAGGGAAAAAGAGATAAGGCTCTCGTTGCCACTAAAGCAACCTTTACGACAGGGGAAGGACCTAATGATAAAGGATCTTCCAGATATCATATTATTAAGGCCTGTGAAGCTAGCCTTAAGCGTTTGCAAACTGACTTTATTGACGTCTACTTTATGCATGCATTCGATGCTTTAACCCCCATTGAAGAGACGTTAGCTGCTTTAGATAATCTCATTCAGAGTGGAAAAGTACGCTATATTGGTTGCTCAAATTTTTCCGGTTGGCATTTGATGAAATCTTTGGCTATTTCTGAAAAGTATGGGCTGGCACGCTATGTTGTTTATCAAGGTTATTATTCACTTGTTGGCAGGGATTATGAAGAGGAGTTAATGCCTCTTGGAGTTGATCAAGATGTAGGCCTAATGGTCTGGAGCCCCCTTGGATGGGGCAGGCTGACAGGAAAAATCCGTCGTGGCCAACCATTGCCAGAAGGTCGCCTCAAGTCGGGCGGTGCCGTCGGTGGCCCAGAGGTAGAGGAAGATTATCTCTATAAAGTGATCGATGCCATTGACATCATAGCAAAAGAAACTGGCAGGACAGTCCCACAAATAGCCATTAACTGGTTGCTCCACCGTCCGACTGTTACAAATGTAGTCATTGGCGCGCGCAATGCTGAACAGTTAAAACAGAATTTGGGATCCATTGGTTGGAATTTAAGCAAAGAGCAGATTGCTAGACTCGATGGAGCAAGCGCAAAAACGCCAGTCTACCCGTACTGGCATCAGAGAGACTTCGACCGCAATCCCTCACCCATAAAATAAAATCTCCACCTGAAAAGGAGTAGTTATGGAACTTGAAGGAAAAGTTTGGAAAGATGGTAAATTTTGGCTTGTGGAAGTGCCAACAATAGATGTTTGTACTCAAGGGCGCACAAGGAAAGAAGCGTTGATGATGATTGAAAATGCAATATTGGAACTCTTGATCGAATATTTTCAAAAAATAGAGGCGAAAAACATTAAACTGGAAATTCTGGATCATGAAAAGAATATTATTGGCATCAAAGCGTCAAATAACAACCTAATGTTGTCTTTTTCTTTAATACGACAGAGAGAAATGAGTAAATCTACAGTTCGTGAAGTTGCAGGAAGGTTAGGATCTAAGTCACCGAATGCTTATGCTCAGTACGAGCGTGGAAAAATGCGAATTTCTTTGGATCAATATGAATGTTTATTGCAAGCTGCAAATCCTGATTGCTCTGCTATACTTCGACTTGTCTAGTTAAAAGACTTATACTCTTTCAACATA
Organism: Chlamydiota bacterium; assembly: GCA_013287645.1. Lineage (GTDB taxonomy): Bacteria > Chlamydiota > Chlamydiia > Chlamydiales > JABDDJ01 > JABDDJ01. The sequence continues at coordinate 25,657 of JABDDJ010000002.1, forward strand.
AATAAAAATTTGTCTCTGTGCTCTTCAGATGTTTGTGAGAACCTGGGAACTAAACGGCTGTTTGTATCTTGAAATACTGTTTCATTGCTTGGACATCTTGATGGAGCTGTTGCTTGAGGGCTGTGATGTTTTCGAAGCGCTGTTCTGGGCGGATGTAGTGATGAAAAATGATCTCTAGGGTTTTTCCATAAAGATCGTTTTGGTAGTTAGGGATATGCACTTCTAAGAAAAGTTCTCGATTTTTATGGACTGTAGGGGCAAAACCTAGGTTGGCGATGGCATGGCGGCGGTGGTTGTCCCAAAGGGCTTCGACAGCCCAAACGCCTGCTGGTGGGGTGACGAGTCCTTTGACAGGGATGTTGGCGGTGGGAAAACCAAGCTCTTTTCCGGCTCCAATTCCAGTGGTGACCTTACCGACAATACTATAGGGTCTGCCTAATAGCATGGAAACTTTATTGAGGTTTCCTTCGGTAATTAGTTGTCGAATGGTTCGGCTGGAGATGATTGTATCTTGATAATGAAATGGGGGCATATATTCTAATGTAAAATGGAGCTTTTGGGAGAGCTCAATAAGATGTTCTTGATCGCCGCTGCGGTTTTTTCCGATGCGTCCATCATGACCCATATTGAGATAGACGAAGGGGGCAACCTGCATGAGTTTGGATAAAAAGTGTTCTGCGGTTTGTGAGGCAAAGACTTCGTCAAAGGTATAAAGAAAGATATAATCTATTTTTGATTGTTCTAAGAGGGTTAGTTTGTGTTCGGTGGAACAGATCATGGGGGTTTGTTGGTCGCTGCGTAGGATTTCGGCGGGATGATTGGTGTAGGTAATAACGGCAGAAGCATAATGATTTTCTTGAGCTACCTGCTTAAGGCGTTCTAGTAGGGCGCAATGGCCTCGATGCATGCCGTCGAAGACTCCAATAGCTAGGGCTAATTTAGCTTGTGGATGGAGGGGAATTTGTGGGTTGTGAATGATGACCATAAAATATTCCGTGTTAATCCCGTGCCCGAATTGTCCTTTAACCCGTGCCCGTGCCCGTGTGCGCATCCTATTATCCATACTTCTCTAAGAAAACACAAGCACAGAAAACGCAGAGACGCAAGAGGCACAGAGGCGCAAAGAATAACAAAAAAAAATAACAGGATAGGCAGGATCGCTTTCGCGGCAGGATAAACAAGATAAGGAAAGTAATAATAAATATTTATATTTTTATTCTTTAATTATCCTTCTTATCCTGCCGCGAAAGCGATCCTGCCTATCCTGTTTTTTTTTTGTTATTCTCTGCGCCTCTTGCGTCTCATGCGTCTCTGCGTTTAATTGCTCTTGGATAGTTCTTAAAGTCATTTTCGGGCACGGGTTAAATGGAAGATCTCAACCAGGGAATCAGCTGATCTGCGGTAGTATTTTCTGTTTGAAACTGGTTTCCATCAAAACATTCTTTGAGTGTGAAGGTTCCGCTGCGGGTTCTGCGTAGTTGGGCTAAATGGGCTCCACAGTTTAATGCAAGGCCTAAATCTCGCGCTAAAGAACGGATGTAAGTGCCAGGGGTGCAGTTAACTTTAATTTCTAAAAAGGGGTAGCTGTAGTTAAGTAGTTCGATCTGCATATGGACTTTAGAGGGTGGGCGTGGGATTTCAATGCCTTGACGAGCAAGTTCGTAGAGTTTTTTGCCATTGATTTTTTTAGCGGAGAACATAGAGGGGATCTGTTCTTGCCAGCCTTGAAAGGGGATAATATTCTCTTGGATCTCTTCTAGGGTAGGAATGTAGTCGCTGGTAGCGATAACTTTGCCATCGGTATCATGTGTGTCAGTTTCGATACCAAGCCGGATGGTAGTGACATACTCTTTTTCGCTGGCCATTAGCTGGTTGCTGAGGCTGGTGTACTGTTTTCCAACCATGAGGAGCATGACGCCAGTAGCGAAGGGGTCGAGCGTGCCGGCATGACCTATCTTCTTAACATTCAGTATCTTACGCAGATAACTGACTAGTTTAAAAGAGGTAATGCCGGCCGGCTTATCTATAGGCAAGATTCCCTGTATACTCGCTTCTCGATTCAAGACTGCTCTTCCTCTGATGAGGGGTGAGTACTTTCACGCGACCGCCGCTCTTCATTGATTTGATCCATGAGGTTGGTCAAGCGCATGTGTTGATCGACCGAGTCATCGAGAATAAAGGTGAGCGAAGGAAAGTAGCGCATCACAACTTTTTTGGAGGCAATTACAGCTATGTATCCTGCCATCTTTTGGAGTGTGCTGAGCGTCTTTTCTTTGTCTGCATCAGTGCCAATCACACTGATGTAGACTTTTGCATAATGGAGATCTTTGGTGATCTCCACGCGTGTCACAGTCAGGAGCTCATGGACATTCCGGTGCTTAAGATCTCGACGAATTACCTCATCAAGCACTTCTTTGAGAAGTGAATTTAAACGGTCAGTGCGATTTATACTCATTATAGCTCTTGAACTTTATAAATAATCTCATAGGTTTCGATCAGGTCGCCTGGCTGGAAATCGTTAAATCCATTCAAGAGAACGCCACATTCAAAGCCTTTTTGAACTTCGCGCACGTCTTCTTTTTCGCGGCGCAGTGAGTTGATCTGTCCTTTCCAGATGACTTCGTTGTTGCGTTTGACACGTGCAAAATAAGAACGCCGGATAGTGCCTTCGATAACTTGACAACCTGCAATGACTCCATGCTGAGAGGATTTAAAGATGGTCTTCACTTCCGTGACGCCTCGTTCATGCTCTTCAGCGATCTTGTCGAGGGTATCGGCCATTAGCGCTTTAACCTGATCGATAGCGTGATAGATGATCTCATGGATATAGACGCGGACCCCATGCTGCTTAATGAGTGTTTCAGCACGTGGCTCTATTTGGACATGGAATCCTAAAATGGCTGCTTTTGAGGTCTCTGCCATCTGTACATCGGATTCTGAAATTTCTCCAATTCCTGCCATGATGATATTGAGATCTACTTTTTCAGAGTGAATCTTTTCGAGAGCTGTGCGTAAAGCTTCCAGAGATCCCTGTACATCTGAACGGAGGATGAGGTTAAGGATTTTCTTTTCGATTTCAGGAACCTGCTGGAAGAGGTTTTCCATCGAAATTTTGCGTCCTTGCAACATCCGTTTTTGAGTAACACCAATTGTACGTGCCTCTGCAATCTCGCGCGCTTCTTTTTCCGATTTGACTACAATGAATTCTTCTCCTGCTTCTGGAAGGCCGGAAATACCGGTGATCTCTACAGGCGTAGACGGTCCAGCCACTTCGAGGTCATGGCCATATTCATTGCGCATTGTTTTGACACGTCCCCAGTGTTGACTGAAGACTAGAGCATCTCCACGTCGTAACATTCCATTTTGGACTAGAACGGTAGCGACATTTCCATGTCCTTTATGTAATTCTGATTCAAGGACTGATCCTCGTGCACGCATGGTTGGTTCAGCTTTAAGTTCGAGGACTTCCGATTGCAGTGCAAGCATTTCGAGTAGAGTATCTACTCCTACTCCAGTGGTAGCAGAACAATTGATCGTGATGGTCTGACCTCCCCAAGCTTCTGGGAGAAGATCTAGATCAGCAAGCTGACGGTAGACGGTTTCTGCATTAAAGTTGGGTTTATCACACTTGTTAATAGCAACGACGATAGTGACTTCAGCAGCTTTTGCATGGTTAATGGCTTCAATCGTCTGCTGACGGATGCCTTCGTCACCTGCAATGACAATGACAACAATGTCAGTCACATCTGCTCCGCGAGCACGCATAGCTGAAAAGGCTTCATGGCCAGGAGTATCTAGGATAGCGATATCTCCGACAGGAGTGCTGCAACGGAATGCTCCGATATGCTGCGTGATGGCGCCTGCTTCAGAAGAGACGCGGTTACTTTTGCGTATCGTGTCAATAAGGCTAGTTTTGCCATGGTCGACGTGGCCCATAAAGGCGACAACAGGGGCGCGCGTCTGTAGTTTTTCGGGATTCTGCTCTGCGATCTCTTCTTGGATAGTTTTATCGGTGATGCGGATTCTATTCTCTTCTTTACGGTCGATGGAGATTTCACAGCCAAACTCTTGTCCGAGAAGCTGTATTGTGACTTCATCTTCCAGAAGATCATTAATTGTAGCAGCAACACCTTGCATAAATAGTTTTGCAACTAGCTGAGAGGCTTTGAGCTTCATTTCCGAAGCTAAATCCTTCACGCTAATGGGAAGACGGACTGCCAAGGTTGTTGGGCGGATCGTGGTATCTTCCTGGATCTTGCGGCCTTTCATGGCTCTTCTTTTACGCCACTGCTGCTGATCTTCATCGCCTCTTAAACCGTGCCTATCGCGCACGTCAAAAGAACGGCCTGCTTCGGGTTGTTTACGAGCGGGTTTAATGTCGCGAAATTCTTTGGCTTTGGCAACTTTTGATCCGCTGCGTTTGCTTTCACTCTCGGCTGCTGCGAGCTCTTCAGTAGTCGGTTCTTTTTTAATCGGTCTACGGCGCTCTTTATCTTTGGGAGGCATCGTAGCCGCTGCAGCAGCAGCGTGAATACCCGATCTTGTTATGCCATGCGTATCATGCGGACGAGGTGGCCTGTCATGACGAGGAGGCGGCCTATCGCCACCAGGGTGAGGACGGTCTCCACTACGAGGAAAAGGAGGTTTGGGCTTAACTGGCAGGTAATCTTTCACATGCCGGCCTGTGGGACCTAATCTATCTCCTTGAGGACTTTGTCTGGAAGGATAAGATTGTTGTGATGGCCTAGCATGATGCTGCGGCTGAGATCGAGCAGCAGGTTCATGAACAGCAGGCGGAGGAGAGGGTTGATTCCTTTCGATATGGTTCTGTTCAGATTCTGTAGGAAGAGGTGCTGCCATCGGTTTAGCTTTGGGCTTCATTTGCGGTTCTGGCAGGGGCTCTGGCGGGATAGGAGTGGAGAGAGCTTCGCTTTCATCACCGAAAATTTGACGACGTAACTCGGCAGTAGACTTGGGTCTAGCAACGTTTTCCTCATTTTTGTCTTCATGGAAGAGAGAGGGTTCGGCTTTGCTTTCTACTTGAGAAGAGTGTACTTCAACAGATTCTACAGTGGGTGTAGAAGGTTCAGCAAAAGCTGAGCGCGAACGCGCTTTAATACGAGGAGCTTCCTCTTTGATCTCTTTAGATTCAAGCGCCGATTCGGCTGAAGTGGCTTTTTCTTGCGAAGTGGACGCACTTGAGGAGGCGTCCTCTTTTTTTGCTAGTTTGGGCTTCACTTTGCTCAGGCTAATAGCTTGAGCGAGCTGCTCGTTTTTAATGTTCAATTTCAAATTTTTAGCCAACGCTTAAATCCTCTTGTTACGGATTTTTTCTAAAATTTTATCAGCGAGTTCTACCGAGATACCGGGAATAGCAGAGAGTTTTTCAGGGGAAGCTCTTAAGAAATCGCGCATAGTCTTGAAACCGTGCTCGACAATAGTTTGGAAAATGAAAGGATTGATACCTTCGATTCCTTCTAACTCTTCATCAAGATCTCCTGATCCCTCTTTTTCTTTCTCTTTTTCCATATCGTCATGTTGCTTCACCATGGCTGATTGGTATTCGCTCATACGCTGGACTTCTAAGCCCCAGCCAATTAGTTGACTGTTGAGCCGAGCGTTCATTCCGCGCTTACCAATGGCTGCAGCGAAGTTATCATCGTCGACAACGATAGAGATGATGTTCTCGTCTTCGTTGACGCTGATTTTGCGTATTTCAATAGGAGCTAACGCATTCTGTAATAATTCAACAGGATCGCTGGAAAAGGGGATAATATCGATCTTTTCGTTGTTTAGTTCACGGACAATATTCTTCACACGATTTCCACGCATCCCTACACAAGCGCCTACCGGGTCGACTTTAGGATTTTCTGAGCGGACCGAGAGTTTTGTACGGTAGCCAGCTTCACGCACAATTTTATCAATAACAACAGTATTATCTTCGATTTCGGGCACTTCATGCGATAGCAAAGCTTTGACAAAGGCTGGGTCACTGCGTGTGAGAATGACCTCTGCGCCGCCATTTTCGGTGTCGACCACATCAAACAGGAGTGCTAGAACTTTTTCACCCACTTGGTAGCTTTCGGTGCGCGGATAGTTGCGCATAGGGAGGATGGCTTCGACCTTTCCGAGATCTACGATTAGGCTTGATCCTTTAATAAAGCGCTTAACAGTTCCAGAGATGAGTTCTCCAATGCGGTGACGGTATTCTTCATAGATTACATCGCGTTCAGCGCTGCGCAATTTTCGAGTGATGATCTGTCGAGCTTTTTGGGCGGCGATGCGGCCAAAGTCTTCAGGTGTGACAAGAACATCGATAAATTGGCCCAGCTCGCATTCGGGGTCAATCTTCCTTGCCTCTTCGAGGCCAATCTCAAGCGTGGGGACTTCGATTTCTTCGACAATCTCCTTTTCGCTGTAAACATCGATCGATCCTGTTTTAGGATTGATGGCGACAGTGACGTTTGAGGCTCCTCGGATGCTTTTGCGAGCGGCCGCTTGCAGCGACTCTTCGATGGCGGAAATAACAACTTCTCTTTTGATCCCTTTTTCGCGCTCGAGATATTCAAAGATGGCGATTAGCTCTTTGTTCATGTAAAAACTAGCTCCTAAACATGCCTTGAGGGTTTATGTTGAATCATGAGGTGCGAAAAGAAACTACCCACAGAATCCTAATAATTTTATAACTTCTAAAAGTAGAGAGCCGAGCTTAGACTCAGCTCTCTTATTCGTAATTAAAGCACGTCGTCTTCTTCTTCAGACTCTTCAGATTCTTCAGACTCTTCCTGATGGTTGTGACGTTTGCCTTTTTTATGCTCTTTTTCTTCTTTAGGGGGTCGAGCACTGGTCACATCGATATCATCACGGCTGAACTGATTTCTTTCTACTAAGTATTCCTTAATAGAGAGAGCGATTTTCTTATGCTCTGGGTCGAGTTTAATGACCTTAGCAGTAATTTCTTCGCCTTTATTAACGACATCTTCTACTTTTCCAAACGCTTGGTCGGAGAGTTCAGTGACATGAATGAGTCCTTCCAATCCGCAGTCGAGTTCAACAAAAGCGCCAAATGCTGTAATCTTAGACACTTTCCCTTTAACGAGCGAGCCGACAGGCATGATTTTTTCGATATTTGCCCATGGGTTACTACTTAATTGTTTTACACCGAGAGTGATTTTTTTGCTCTCTTTGTCAACGGATAGGATGACAGCTTCGACGATATCGCCCTTTTTTAGCAATTCGGAAGGGTGTGATACCTTTTTAATCCAGCTTAGGTCGGATATATGGATCAGTCCTTCAACGCCTGGCTCTAGTTCGACAAAAGCGCCGTAGTTAGTCAGATTGCGGATCTCAGCTTTGACGCTGCTACCTACTGGGTATTTTGCTTCAACATCATCCCAAGGGTTATGTTCTGTCTGCTTAATGCCTAGGGAGATCTTTCCTTCTTCCTTTTGGACTTGCAGAACGATGGCTTCGATCTCTTCACCTTTCTTCACGATTTCGCTTGGATCGGTGATATTTTTTACCCATGACATTTCGGAAACGTGAATCAGCCCTTCGATGCCCGCTTCAATTTCGATAAAAGCGCCGTAGGGGAGTAGGTTGACAATTTTTCCTTTAACACGGGTGCCAGGGGGATACTTCGATTCAATCTCATCCCAAGGATTAGAATCTTTCTGCTTTAGGCCTAGGGCAACGCGGCCTTTGTCACGGTCGACATGCAGAATAATGACTTCTAGTTTTTGGCCGAGTTGGACCATTTCGGAAGGGTGCTTAATTCTCTTCCAGGTCATATCTGTAATATGCAGCAGACCGTCAATGCCATCGAGGTCGAGGAAGACACCGAAGTCGGTAATATTCTTAACGACGCCTTCTCGTAGGTCACCTTCTTTAATTGTCTGCAGCAGTTCGGCTTTGCGAGAGATGCGCTCAGCTTCGAGGAGTTCGCGGCGGGAGACGACAACGTTCTTGCGTTCGATGTTGATTTTGAGGATCTTGAACTCATATGTCTTATCGATATATTCGTCGAGATTTTTGATCCTCTTATTATCGATCTGAGAGCCTGGTAGGAAGGCTTCCATGCCGATGTCAACCATCAAGCCGCCTTTGACTTTGCGTAGGACGCGCCCTTTAACAATGGAGCCTTCTTCGCAGTGCTGGAGGATGTATTCCCACTGGCGTAGTCTTTCTGCTTTTTCGCGGGAGAGGACGATCTGTCCATTATCATCTTCAGGTTGGTCGAGCAGTACTTCTACATCGCCATCTAAAACGAGTTGTAGAGGGTCAGAGAACTCTTCGATGGGGACAATACCTTCGGATTTAAGACCAACATCAACGACAACATGGTCTTTAGTAATTTCGACAATTTTACCTTTAAGGATAGAGCCTGGAGCCATAGTGGCATTTTCAGACTCGACAGCTTCAACTTCATTGTTAAGTAAGCTCTTGAATAATTGAGAGTCTTTTTCCTCGAACTTTACATCATCTAGAATTTGATCGTCGTTCCAGGTATACTTTGACTGATTTGACATTTAATGGTTTCTCCTTATTTTCACACTAATGGTTACAAGATACCAGAAGCCAAAGAAAAAATGCAACAAATTACTCCCTGAGTATGCTTGAGAAGAATCTAGGAAGCGATTAAGATGCCTTGACGTCGTAGTTAAGGAAGATAATACTACTATTTTGGAAGGAAGTTATGGGTATTCAAGTATTGAATCATTTAAATGAATGTAGCGAGTGGAGTGGGTATATAAACTCCGTGACACCGGAAAAAGTAAAAAAAATTAAAGAAGAATGTAAGCGTTGGCAAGTATATACAAAAGCGGATGAAGGAGAGACGTCTGGGGCGTATATAGCAAAGACATTGGCTAAAATTGTTTATAGGCAGTCGTTGAAAAGTTTGGCACCATGCTTATTGGCAGCGATGAAGTTTTTAATGAAAAGTAATCCTGAGTCCTATACACAGCGTTGGTTTGTTTTTTTCTTTAAAACTTTATCTTACCTGAAATATAAAGAAGTTATTTTATTGCTTGATGATAATGATTTTATAATAAAAACAAAAAAAATATTAGAATTTAGTTTTAATGAGGTAGAAATACATCAAGCAGCAGCGGAAGCTTTATTTGAGCATTTAGTTCGAAATAGACTTTTAGAAAACAAGTTAATAGAAGTTACAAATTTGGTCCAAAAATTAATTGGTCCAAGATTTTTATATTACTATATGAATGTGAACAGAGCGAAGCTACCTTCGGAGGCGAAAAAAGCGAGTTTAACTTTTTTAAAAAATGAAACAGATACAGAAGAAGATAATATATCATTTAAAAATTGTGGATTTCTATGCATTGTAATGATCTATTACTACCAAAACTACGATACATATGTTAAAGAAATATACGATAATTATGTTAAAGGATTTTTATTATCAAGTAATTATGGAAAATGGACCGATTTCTTATTTATGTTGAGTCTGTTTGGCTGGATGTTAAAAACGGAAGATGTGATAGCAGGTTTTAGTGAGAAAATATATCTACCCTTTTTGTCTCTCCCCGTTCAGGAAGAATCGTTAGATGATTTATTCCCGTTTGAGAGTAAAGAAAGATTATCAAATTTATCAAAATACTTCATGTCACTCATCCAGATGGCAGAGCCGTTCGATCAGTTAAGCATGGATGCGCAGATAAAGATTAAACTGTTGCAAGTTATCCAATACCTTGAGGGTGAAGAATCTAATAATATATTAATGGATAAATTAAATTTTGATGATATAACTAACAATCAAAAAACTTTTTTATTCAATTCACTTTTACAAATATTTCATGCATATTTTAATGATTCTGTCCAGAATGGAAAACTGACAGACCGAGAAAAGGAGATTATAAAAAATATTTATGCACCCTTTGATGTTTGTAATGAAATTTTTGAAACCTCTACTGATTATCTTTATACGTTGTTACAAATATACAAAGTTTCGTCATCCAGGGTAAAAAAAGGATTTAATTTAGCTGCTTGGATAATAAAGATAGTAAAAATGAAAAATTTTCAGGAGATTTTAGCTTCAAAATTAGAGGATTCAGTTGATCAGATAGAGAGGAAATTATATCTAACTTGTGCCTATGATTACGACTCCGACGATTCATCAACAATCACATCCCTTATTTTTGAGGGTCTTTTTTCAAATAGTTATGCCCCAAAGTCTTGGGAATTAAATAGAAAAGTTCAAGATCTCTTTATTAAACTATTGGAAAAGCATCAATTTTTACAAGGTGTGATGGAGGCAATTTTTGACAAATTTATTTTTTATGCAAGGCTTACCCCAGAAGATATTCAAAAGTGGCAGACAAGACTTTTAGCAATAAAAAAGGGAAAGAAACCGAAATATTTCGAGTGTGTTCTTTCTGTTGTTTTAAATCGAATCACATACAATCGAGAGTTTTCTTACGCCCAATTTAGACAGTTCTATCGCGAACTATCCAAGCTGGTGGTAACACCTTGTGAGCCATTAACAGTTAGCTATCTATGTAGACTCGATGAATTGACGTTGGAAGCGATACAAAAAACTGATTCCTATTTTGTGCCTGGTGATTTTGACCCTCAAAATTTGCGTTTGAAACTATGGTATAGCATTATTGCTATGTTTCAAGAGGGTTTTAACTTGCCATTGACTACCACACCTCCACAAATTAAATTATTGAAAATGGTTGATGCTGATCCTGTAAAGTATTTTCGTCATCAAATTTTGCTGATTCGTACAGATAAAAATAAAAAATATTTTGAAAAGCTAATTAAAGAGCTTAAAAATACGTTGAATATGGGTTGATGTCTATGGATATAGATATTTTTTTAACTATCGCAGAGGCAGTATGATAGGCCTTAGTGATCTGGTAGATGGAGGGGCCACGCACCAAAAATTGAAAGCGAAATTTATCTTTAATCTTAGCGTGACCAGAGGGCACAACGGGTAGGACCTCAAAAGAAGTGGGCAGCTGCTTTATTATCGCAAGCCTAACTTTTTCTGCCTGTTCGAGGACTTGCTGGTCATTGTCTCCACAAAGAATAATCTTGGCTAACTGTGAGAAGGGTGGATAGTTAAAAGCTTCTCGTGAGGCAAGCTCGTCGTTGAAAAAGCTTTTAAAATCATGTGTAGAAGCATATTGAATGGTGCTGTTCTCTGGCAGGCTGGTTTGGATGATCACTTCGCCATCCACGACACCACGTCCTGCCCTGCCAGCTACCTGGGAAAGTAATTGAAAGGTCTGCTCGGCGGCGCGGAAATCTGGGATGTTTAGTCCAGTGTCGCAGTTGAGTACTCCGACAAGAGTGACTTCAGGAAAGTGGAGCCCTTTGGCAATCATCTGTGTGCCAATAAGTACATCGGCTTTTCCGGTGCCGAAGTCTCTGAGAAGTCGTTGGTGGCTTCCTTTATGCCGTGTTGTGTCAGCATCCATTCTGATGGTGCGCACGGTGGGAAAGATGGCGTGAAGAGCCCGTTCGACATGTTCTGTGCCGATGCCGCGGAATTTCATTGTCGAGTCCTGTTTGCAGGAGAGGCAGCTGCGGGGAGGAGGGGAGTGGGTGAAGCCGCAGAGGTGGCAGCTGAGACTGTTTTCGCCTAGGTGAAAGGTCATTGAAGTGTCACAATGTGAGCACTTTACAGAAACTCCACAGCCTTTGCAGAGAAGGAGGGTGTGATACCCTCGCCTATTGAGGAAGAGGATGGTCTGTTCACCTTGTTGAATTCTTTTCGAAATGCCATCTAAAAGTGAACTTGAGAAGGTAGTGACCCCTTGCGCTTTTTCGTATTCCTTGCGCATGTCGACAATGTTGATTTTAGGGAGGCGTGCGTCGTCAGGTCGTTTGGAGAGTATAGAGAGTTGATATTTGCCTTTGACAGCGTTGTGGTAGCTCTCTAGACTGGGTGTGGCGCTGCCGAGGACGACCGTTGCGTTACAGATTTTCCCTCGCATTACAGCGACATCGCGAGCGTTGTAGCAGGGCATCTGTTCCGATTGTTTGTAGGAGTTTTCATGCTCTTCGTCGACGATGATCAGTCCGAGTTTATCTAGCGGGCTGAAGATGGCAGAGCGTGCACCGATGACGATTTTGGCGTCGCCTGTGCGCATGCTATGCCAGGCGTCATAGCGTTCGCCATCGCTGAGGCGGTGGTGTAAAATAGCAATTTTATTTTTGAAACGGCAGCGAAAACGCTCGATGGTTTGGGCGGTTAGAGCGATTTCAGGTACCATCATTAGGGCCGATTTTCCTTCGCTTAGAGCTTTGTCAATAGATTGTAGATATACTTCTGTTTTTCCGCTGCCGGTGATCCCATAGAGCAGGTGGGTTTGAAATTGATTTTGTTGGATAGATTGACAAATTTGTTTGTAAGCATCTGATTGTTCGGTATTTAAAGCTTTTGGTGAGGTGATAAAGTACTCTTCACCTTCCAGAGGCGACCGATCTATGCGCAGTTTTTGTAGTAGCAGCAGCCCTTTTTCAACTAAAGCATTGACAGATGAGCGTGAGGCTTTAGATGCTTCTAGAAGTTCTGTCAGCAGCATCCCTTTTTTTGCTTTGAGCATGATTTCAATGACATCAGCCTGTGCAGAGGCTTTTGCACGCAATTTAGGAATTAATTCGATCAGCTCTTCGCGCGTTTTTTCACGCGTTACAAACCACTGCTCTTTGTGGCCGGCATCGCGCCGGACACTGGCGGGCAGAAGAATACGCAGAACTACACGCAGAGGGGAGGCGTAGTACTCGGCCATCCATTGGGCTAGTTTAAATAGTTCGGGAGTGAGTGCTTCTTGATCTCCTATAATACTGAGAATAGCTTTTAGTTTTGCAAATTCACTAGTAGATTTAATCTCGATAACCGTTGCTGCACTGGTAGTATTGCGGACGGGGACAGTCACTCTAGAACCCACATTAACTTTTTCGTGCAATTCATCAGGGATGGAGTAATCGAGGGAAGAGTTGACAGCAGTGTCAAGTATTACAGAAGCGATTTTAATGGGCATGGCGCGCAATATGCTGACAGATGGTTGACCAGAGAGATTTTTTCAAAGTAGGGTTTTGCATCTGTAGAGAGAGATCGGGTAGAGGAAGCAGAGGAATTTTGCTCTCTTTTATCATATCGGTAAGGCGACATTCAGCTGCGAGTAATAGGCGTGTGGTGGAGGAATTTAAGAGGGTGTGATGCGCTTCTACCACTTTACAGCTGACTTTAAAGCAGATGTTAATCGCTGTGGCTATGTGGTGAAGGAACCGCGCTTCGATAGGAGTCTCTCCTAAATGCAAAATAGCAATTTGAGGAAAAGCCTCGTGAGTCGGAGGAGGAAGAAAGGAGAGATTTGGAGCGACTTCCTTTAAAATATCGAGAAGATCACTGTTGGGAGGTGATTCTGTTTTTTCATACTTTGTCAGTCCGATCTCTTTCTCTTTTTTGGGCTCAGGGACTGGAAGAGGTGCTGGTGGGGGAGTCTGAACAACGGGTACAATAGGAACAACAGTCTTCTTTTGTGGAGAAGATGCAAAAAATTGTGCATTTTCTTTGGAGACAAAGCACTTATCTCCCTTGCTAAAGTTCTCGAAGATGTATAGTTGTGTTAATGCACAAAGTTCTGAGTAGTTCATCAAGCTCCTTTTAAAATTTAAACGCAAAGTCGCAAAGGCGCAAAGAAAAGTTAAAATTCAATAGTAATTCCCCCTAAGTCATAAATTGAACAGGATGAGCAGGATAGGCAGGATAATAAAGATAAAAATTAAACAATTTTTAGTGAAAAATAAATAAATCCTTTCTATCCTGCACATCTTGCTCATCCTGTTCTTTTTCTTTTTTTGTGCCTTTGTGTTTAATTTTTTTCTTTGCGACTTTGCGACTTTGCGTTTAATTGCATCCTAACAATTTTCGCACAGTTGGCAGGTAATGGTCAAATCCTCGCGCATGCAGCCGCGTCAAGAGGAATTCAGATATTTCTCCTGGTGTACCAAATCCTCCACAGACTAGCTCTTCGTAAAAAGCATGTCCAAAGCTCTCTTCGAGTTCTTTTTTCTTTTTAAGCAGATAGAGCAGAATATTTTCGTTATCCTTAAAAAATTGGATCCAAGCGCTATAATAGCGCCCACAGCTCTCAGAGGTAGATACTAAGCGGCTGATTCTCTCGCGTGTTTGTCGCTGCGTAAATTCTCCTTGCAGAGCATAATAGAGATCGCATGCTTGCCGTTTCATGCTTTCTGTATAGTGCTGAAAAGAGACTAGGGGAGCTTTCGATTCTTTGCAAGGGATCGCTTTGGACGAAGCTAATAACAAATAGCGTTTTAGTCGACTCAGGATCGATTCTCGACAGCTCCATGAGCAGTGAGGGGGCGTGACATTCTCTTTTTCGATGAGTTGTTCGAGAATATTTTGCATATCCCCTTGAGTATTAGCAGCTTGTAAAATCAAGATAGTTTTTCGAATGGATATTAAATCGCTAAGAATTATTTGGGGAAGCAGGTATGCCCCCTTTGGAGATACAGGAAGATCGTATCCTAAAGCAAGAATATCTTTCATACTGTTTTCCAGCGTTTTTTTGCCATCGCAGCCAATAATAGCACTAAGGCTGCATCTAGTACTACACTAACTAAATAAATCCACTCTCCACCACTTCCAAAACCGTAACTATGCAGACCCGTTCCCAAAATATAATTTACGCCATACCAGGTGAATGTCACTGTCCACGCACCCACAATAGCACACAGCGCCAATCCATATTCTCCAATTATCCGATAACGAAACGCATGCACACCTGCCAAATAGGCGCAAATCGTAATAAAGGCCCAGGACTCCTTAGGGTCCCAATCCCAAAATCTACCCCAGCTTTGAGCTGCCCAAATGCCTCCAAGAATTGTGCCTGGAACTAGCATTGCTAGCCCTAGGTACATGGAGATCTGTGTTAGACCACTCAACTTGTGTGATGCCTCTTTACTGCCTAAAAAGTATCCGTGAGCTAATATTCCCGCTAATAAAAAGAGGGCATAGCTCCCTACAACCAAAAGCACATGAATGGTTAACCAGTAATTAGAATCTAACACAGCTTGGACATTTTCAAAATTATCTTTGATAGTTCCCACTGCGACAATCCCTAGTAAGAGAGTAGATAATCCCGCAGCCGCTAGAACTGCTTCACGTTTTATCAAAAATGAAACCAGCAGAGCTAACCAAGGGACAAAGAGAAGTGTCTCCAGCATGTTTGAAACAGGAGGCCGCTCAAGGACATAGATGCGTATTCCTAAGAGAAAGGAGAGCAACAAAAATCCCATGAATGCCAGGATATATCCAGAGATTCTCCAGCCCATAAAAAGTAAAACGACTGCTAAAGCATTTAATGCACAGCAAATCGCTGTCCAAGGATAGCGAAAGTAGAGCGCCTCGGCCTGGAGCTGTCTCACAGAGGGGAAGGTCAACGTATGCGTTGCTGAAGTGAGGTAAGGCTGCCCTGCCAAGGTTGCATAGGCTCCCATTAATGCTTCATCTAGCTGTTCCTCTTGCCCCTCCAGATAAGCCTTACGAATTTTTTTAAAATCGCTGTCGCTATACGATGTAAAGTTTTTTTCTCTAGCGGACAAGAGATTTAAAGGAAGCCACACAGAGGGATCGACTCTAGAAGGTAACATGAGCTTGGTATCAAGGCTTTGGCTAGGATTTAGAGACGATAGAGGATGAAAGCGACCTTTTTCTAAAACGGGAGCGATTTCTAAGCTGCTAGCTATCAGCACTTGAGAAAAAATTAATCCCCAAAAAATAAAAATCCATCTGCCCATAAACTCTCTTTAGGTTGACGTAAATCAATATGACATCGATACATCAAGAGAGGATATCAGTGAAGATTTTTATTTTTTAATTATACTGTTATTTTCTAATCAGGAGGAATCACTATGACTACAGTAGCACCTACTAATCAATCTGTTAAAATAGAACCCGGACAAGCTTATGTGTTGGAGTATCCACTTCGCCCAGAGCAAATTGAGGAATTTGGTAGAGTCAATCTTAAATGGACACCCGAAAATTTACGTCGCGTAGCTGCAAAAATAACTGAGTTTAGAAAAGGTGATGCTCCTCTATTTAATTATGATACACTTGAATTACACATTGACGAAAAAGTTAATGGGTCTCGTATTACGCAATTCTTTAACATGATTAGTCGAACGTTGTACAAAGCCTTTAATCCTAATATTTTTATTTCAGCAATACAAAAATTATATGATATGAGATATGATATTAATATCAATAATTTACAGGAAAATGAATTAGAACTTAAAAAATATAGAGAATATATAACTGTTGAGACCTATCTCAAATTTGGATTTGGAATGGGTTATCTTGAAGAAATCAAGCAATACTACGAAACAGGCAAAAAAGCTTTTACTCGTAAAGCTTTTACTCTTTGTGATATAGAACAGTTATTTTACAAGATAGTTGAAAAAAATTCCTTAGACCCATGGTCAACTCTCTTTTGGAATAGACCAAAACTTAAACTTTTTTTTGAATCAATTCAAAGCCTTCCTGATCAAACACCTGTCATTTACGATAAGGAGAGATTAGCATTAATTCCTCTTCCTGGTGATAGAGAAGTTCGTCTAGATGAAAAAGTTGCTGCAGTTGAAGCTATTCGTACAGTCTGTCAAGTCTTGAAACTATTAAAACTAGCTAGCGAAACAGACTCAATAGAGATTAAAGAGAACAACAAGATCAAAGAACATTTGAATCTATTTGAAGTACATACTGATCGATTAAAAAAATTGATTGAATATCAAATCGAATATTATGCACAAAATGATCACGAAAAGCTAGGTTCTCTTTGGAGGGCTACTCTGGAGCAATTTGAAAAAAAAATTATTACGAGTACCCCTATTGAACTTTTGAAGAAATATTATTCTTTAAAAGATCGCGCAATTACTCTTCGTGACGAAGGATTTTGTGCCTCTATTACTCGTCAAGAAGATATGTCCAGTGAAGAGAAGAAAAACAAAGAAGAAATGATAAAGAATAAATTTAAAGGAATGAAGCCTGAAGAAAAACTACCCGATCCAAATCTTGTTGAGCTCACAGAATCCATAAAAAGTCAGCTGCAGATAGATCCTGATGAAGTTAAAACAAAATCAAAGGAAAAACGAAACAGTACACATATCGAAAATAAGCATAAGGAAAAGGAAAACAAATTAAAAAGGCAGTTGTCTCAACGATTACCGCATGTAGACTGTGAAGAAGTTTTAAAAGATAAGAAAGTACAAAAATTAATACGTCACTCTTCTGAAAAATCATTTTGGAAAGAGCGTGACAAAAAAATAGACGAAGAGAGAAAAAATAAAGTTAAAACTGCTGAAGATGCCGACAAGGATACTCTCTATACTAAGCTAAAAAAAATGAAAACATTGGAATTTGATTTACTTGAAGAAGACACTCAGCCTTCTTGGGATGATACTCCAGAAGTAAATGAGAAAAGTCCTGCTCCTATTAAGGGGAAAAATGTAAGCAATCTTTTCAAAAAGGTGGTACAAACTTTTCAAGTCCATATTTATGAATGAGAGGTAAGTTTGGCAATCTTGCAAAAAGGCACTTCAGCAGATTTAATAAAATTTGTTGATGACAATTTTGTAAAATATTGGTCTCAGTTGAATGTGGAGATCCACTATAACATTTGGGAGACCAAACTGCTGACTGACATCCCTCATGCACTTTTTAATGGAGTGTTACGTTCCCAGTATACCACCAGAAATATCGATGAACTCATCGACTTTACAATCTCCCAATATCGCTCTCGCAAAGTGCCCTTTACGTGGTGGGTCTATCAGCGTTCGACACCGCGTAATCTTGGAGAGCTCTTGACTCAACATGGGCTTTTGCATTTGGGAGTGATGCCTTCGATGGGTTTAGCCCTATCAAGTGAACCCTCTATTAATGATGCGCCTGAAGGTTTTGAGGTGCATAAAGTCAGAAATGATGCTGAAATGGAAAGCTGGGGTAAGGTTCTTGCGCAAGCTTATAATCTACCTGGAGAAGATATCACAAAATACTGTGCCTTTTTCCCTCAGGTAGAGACCTCGGATATGTATCAACATTTTATTGGAATCTATGATGGCCAACCTGTAGCTGCAGGCACACTATTTATCTCAGGTTCTACTGCAGGGCTCTATAATATTGGAACTATTCCAGAGGCGCGCTTAAAAGGGTTTGGTACCTATCTCACTCAGATTATGTTACTTTATGCTTATCAACACAATAGTCGCTTGATCGCTATGCAGAGCTATCCTATTGCTGTTGAAGTCTGCCAAAAACTTGGGTTCAAGCAGATTAGCGAATTCAATGTTTTTATTTACCAATAATACCCCTGCCCGAATTTTTAACCCGTGCCCGTGTGCGTGCCCGTGCCCGAAAAAAGTATCGGACACACGCGCCGAGACAAATTAATTAAATTCGGGCACGGGCACGCACACGGGCACGGGCACGGGTTAAAATTCGGGCAAGGGAGTTGGGATTTTTATTACTGGACTTTATTCAGAATCGTTCCTAGGATATAATGGTTATTAAGGATAAATGCAGGGAGTTGTCACGTTTATGGCTATAAGCGTCTTCGACTTATACTCTATAGGTATGGGTCCGTCGAGCTCTCATACAGTGGGACCGATGCGAGCGTCTAGGCGATTTGCTTTGGAGCTAGAGCACCAAAACATCCTTCCCTTGACAGAGCGCGTTATTGTCGATCTTTATGGTTCGCTGGCTTTAACAGGAAAGGGCCATAGCACTGATATTGCCATTTTGCTGGGATTATCTGGTTTTACTCCAGAAGGTGTCGATCCCAACGCAGTTCCGAGTATTATCGAACAGATTAGGTCGATTCATACACTTCAGCTTCTTAGTAAGAAAAAAATTTCTTTTACAGAGGTAACCGATCTACTTTTCCATGGAGATAAACTTTTACCTTACCACCCCAACGGGATGCGATTTAGTGCATTTAGTGCGGAGGGTAAGCTTCTTTTAGAAAAAGTCTACTACTCTGTAGGGGGAGGATTCATCGTTGAGCATGCGGAGGCTGTATCTGATCCTACATTGGGAGATCATACGCATGCGCTGCCTTATCCCTTCAAAACTGCCGATGAACTCTTACAGCTCTGTCGTCAAAATAATTTTTCTATTCAGCAGCTCATGATGGAAAACGAGAAAACGTGGCGTTCGGAAGAGGAGATTCGTCAAGGCATTCTTAAAATTTGGCATGTGATGCAGGGATGTATCCAGAGGGGATGCACGCAAGAGGGGATCTTGCCAGGCGGGTTGAATGTCAGACGTAGGGCTGCTTCGATGATGAAGCAGCTTGAGGAGAAGCGTGCTAGGGGAGAGCATGCGCCGGCTGAACTAATGGAATGGGTAAGTGCTTGGGCCTTAGCGGTTAACGAAGAGAATGCAGCTGGAGGAAGAGTTGTCACTGCACCCACGAATGGTTCTGCTGGAGTTATCCCTGCCATACTGCAGTATTACACTCAATTCTATCCCCAAGCCGATGATGAAGGCATCATTACCTTCTTTCTAGTTTCAGGCGCAATAGGTATCCTTTATAAAGAAGGAGCATCTATTTCAGCCGCAGAAATGGGCTGCATGGGAGAGGTAGGTGTTGCCTGTTCTATGGCAGCGGGTGGATTAACCGCCGCGTTAGGTGGAACCAATGAGCAGGTAGAGAATGCTGCTGAAATTGGCATGGAGCATAATCTCGGCTTGACCTGCGATCCCATTTTAGGATTAGTTCAAATTCCCTGTATCGAACGAAATACGATGGGAGCGGTCAAAGCGATCAATGCGATGTTATTAGCACTTGCAGGAGATGGGTTACATCGTGTATCCCTTGATCAAGTGATCGCAACTATGCGCCAAACCGGACGTGACATGAAGACGATATACAAAGAGACTTCGCAAGGTGGATTGGCTGTTAACGTACCAGAATGTTGAAAAATGACCGAAAAACTTCAAAAAGATTCTTTACGTGTAGATGAGAGAATTCCCTTAGAATTCCGTGTGGGGCATCAACGCCTATTCGGAATGCTCCATCTACCACTCATCGAACGGCCTGTTCCGGCAGTATTGATCTGCCATGGTTTAGCAGGGGATAAATGCGGGCGTTACCGTTCCTATGTGACTATAGCTAAGATGTTAGCTCAGCAGGGGATTGCCTGTTTTCGCTTTGACTATCGTGGCTCAGGAGATAGCGAAGGGGACTTTAGCCAGGTTACGGTGGACTCTCAGATTGAAGATTCGATTGCAGCAGCCATGCTTCTGAAGAACCACCCTCATATAGATTCACAAAGACTGGGAATATTAGGACGCTCTTTTGGCGGATTAATAGCGACACAGTGCGCTGTCAAAACAAAAATTTTCCATTCCATTTGCCTCTGGTCTGCAGTATTCAATGGAGAGTCTTGGCGTTCTCTATGGTTTCAGGCTACTCAAGGGCTGTTGTCACCGGAGAAGTATACAGAAGCGATGAGCATCAATGGACAAATTGCCAATGTAAAGTTGTGGGAGCAGTTATTTCAGGTGGATACACTTTCAGCAGTGAAGAATCTTACAAACATACCTCTTCTCCATATTCATGGCGAAAAGGATACCCGCGTCGATATATCTCACGCTGATGCTTATCAATCTTCAAGAAAAGAGTCGCAGGCATTAACGCAGTTTATTCGCTTGCCTGAGAGTGATCATGATTTTAGCAATCCATGGGAGCGAGAAGAGGCTTTTGACGCTTCTGTAGAATGGTTTAGGCAAACTCTCTAAGAGGATGTTATGGATTTTTCTTACAATAATAGCCCCCTACAGCTGCAACGCCTCTATTATCAGCCTAAACTACCCAATATCCTTTCACAACTACGTCAGGTAGGGGAGACCACTCAGGAGTCTCAAGAACAATCTATTGATCCTGCTATCAAGAAACTTTTTCCACAGACCTGCAACCAAAAGCCTATCCTATTCACACTGCAGTCTACGCTATCTACTTCACATACTCCTAAACGTGTTGGAGTAGTACTTTCCGGAGGACAAGCCCCAGGTGGACACAATGTGATTATCGGCCTTTTTGATGCCCTGCAAAGCCTGCACCATGAAAGCCGCCTATTTGGCTTCCTCAATGGACCTTCGGGCATCCTCAAAAACGAGTATATAGAGATTACACGTGACATCGTCCAGCGCTACCGCAATCAGGGCGGCTTTGACATGATAGGCTCAGGCCGTACCAAGATAGAGACACCCGAGCAGTTTCAGGCTGCAGCCGTCACTGCCGATGCATTGCAGCTCGATGCTTTTGTCATCATAGGCGGAGATGACTCCAACACCAATGCCGCTATTTTGGCCGAGTATCTCAAAGCCAAAGGCCTTCAAGTCGATGTGATTGGAGTACCCAAAACCATTGATGGAGACCTTAAAAACGAGCATATCGAAATCTCATTCGGGTTTGACACAGCAGCTAAGACCTATTCAGATATCATTGGAAATATTGCCCGCGACGCACTTTCTGCAAAAAAATATTACCATTTTGTCAAATTGATGGGACGTTCAGCCTCTCATATAGCCCTAGAGTGTGCCTTACAAACACACGCTAACCTTACACTTATTGGAGAAGAGGTTTTTGTTAGAGGAATGACTTTACGTTCCATTACACAAGAAATCACCGATCTGATCTGTCATCGCGCAGAGCATGGCAAAAATTATGGCCTTATACTTATTCCAGAAGGCATTATTGAATTTATTCCCGAATTCAGAATACTCATTTCAGAATTAAATACACTTCTCGCGCCTGAGAAAACCCACGCCGCAGTCCTTGAAAACCTGGAGGAGACAGGAAGAAAAACTTATCTCGAAAAACAGCTTTCGCAAGAAGCCTTTGCCTGCTTTACATCTCTGCCTTCACTTATACAAGACCAACTGCTGATGGATCGGGACCCTCATGGCAATGTCCAGGTGTCCAAGATAGAGACAGAACGCCTCTTTATCTCTACAGTGGCTCATGAGCTCTCTAAACGCAAAAAAGAGGGAACATATAACGGAAAGTTTAATCCCCAACCCCATTTCCTTGGATATGAGGGCAGAAGCTGCTTTCCCTCCAATTTTGACGCAAAATATTGCTATGCACTAGGACATGTGGCTGCCTTGCTCATCAATAGCAATGCAACAGGCTACATGTGCAGCATTAAAAATCTGGCAGGCCCTGTTGAAGAATGGCAATGCGGGGGAGTTCCACTCGTTTCTATGCTTGTTCTTGAAGAGCGCCATGGCAAATCCAAACCCGTCATCCGTAAAGCCCTTGTCAACCTAAAAGGCGAACCATTCCGCGCCTTCGACGATGCCCGCAGCGTCTGGGCATTAGAAGATTGCTACGCCTTCCCCGGACCTATCCAATTCAGCGGCCTACCCGCAGTCAGCGAGTCCATTACTGTCACGCTATCCTTAGAAACCTAGGACAAGTTAACCGCTATTGGCATAGTTTTTGCATAAGAAAAACCAAGAATTATATTAGAGGTTTTTCATGAGCGTTGAATTTGATTTCATAAAAATACATGAAGAAATTCAATTCAGTTCTAGAGAGGATTTAAATCTTAAATTTAAAGAAAATCCAAAATTATTAGAATCTGCCCTAGATATATTAAAATCCGGCATAGAAACCTCGATAACAGATCATAGTTGGGCAAGAAAAGTTTTCTCTGCGGTATCTTGGGAAGACATTCCTAAATCCCAAGCCTCCAACATTGATTTTATTAAAACTATCATCTTTACAAGTGAGTATTTTTTAAGAGAGGGGGTAATATCTCCAGAAAAGAATCAACAAGTTCATTCGGCTTTAGCTTCGATGCATTCGATTGTGCGCGATCATGAAATATCTTTAATGAAAAATTTATTAAGCAGGGTTGAAACTTGCACTGATCAAGAACTTGATCAATTGGTTGAGCTGTTAGTCATCTACATCGTCGAAGATGAAGCGCTAAAAATAATTATGACACTAAGAAAATTCAATTTTTCGCCTCAAAGCCAAACCTTAGCCACGATGGCTGAGCTTGAAAAATACAAATGTCTCTCCTATATCGTCGAAAACAAGATCGGGTTTAACCATCTCAACGAAATTGTGCCAAAAATTATGCCTATAGCAGTTGAAAAGAGCGATAAAACATTAATAGATATCCTCAGTCATGCTAAAGCTTCATTCAACATCGCTTACAAAGATCCCTCTCAGCTCGGATTGACTACTCCACTACTCACTGCCATCAGCCAGGGTTCTGATGAGATCATTCGCTATTTAGTAAGTAAGGGGGCTGACATCAATTTTGCGAAAAAGGGGGTAAACTCTCCCTTGCTTCAAGCAACTTTAAAAACCGTTGATAGAGTCAAACTTATTTTAGAATTAGGAGGTGATTTTCGAAATGAAACAGTTCCTTTATTCAATATTATGGTCGATTGTCTTATTGGAGTGATAGATAATGAGATAATGGGTCTTCTATATGATAATGGAAAGATTTTGGATCTTCACTTTAATGATTTTGATCAATTTTTAAAGTACTTTAACAATACAAAAGGTTTACCTAATAATGCAGAAGCATCTTTATTAGTGCTATTGATGTTTTCTAATGATACTAAGGAACTTAGTATTCTTCAGCCTCTCATTCAAGCCCTAAGAAAATTACCCAATAATGAAAAGCAAATATATCTAAAAATTTTCGATAAATTTTCTACACTCGAACAGTATAAAAATTTTGCCGAAGAATGGGGGAAGCTCTATAGACTCTCTGGAGGGACAGCGGCAGTCACTATTCCAGCGCTTCTCATCTGCAACATCTCCCTCCAAGATAAATTGAGCGACAAGGAACTAACGGATATTGCCTCTATATTAAGCAAAAAGGAAGTCGGACAGCCAGCTATCTGGAACCCGCTAATAAAAGCTATTCTATCAATTAATTTTACGCCCCCTGTCACTAAACAAACTTTATTAAACTTATTTTTAAGCTCAAAGCCAGCCGACTTAATAACTACATCATCTATTTACCTAGCTCTACTCAGCTCAAATGCCCTGAGCGAATTTAACAAAGCAACTTCGGTTGATGAGCTGAGAGCAAACTTAATTAACGTTTTCTCAGTAGTTTTAGGGGAACCAGCCATTGAAAATTTTGAGGAAAAGTATATTCAAAATATTAGTAGCATGCGAATACCCGAAGCTCTTCCTTTTTGGTTGGGAAATATAGTACAAGCATTGCCGGAGGAATCTTTTGATGTTGCTGCTTACTACTTCACTACTATCCTAGAAGGACAAGAAAATTTTTCAAAAGTACGCTATGACCTTACCTATAACCCACACCTGGAATTTATAGAAGGACAAAGGCCAGGGCTTATCCAGAAATGGGCTCAAGGTACGGGTAAATTGAATGTAGCCGAAATGATTAATGCGATGAATATCTCGCATGAACAGGCGGAAATGACAGCACAAGATTACTGCCAACATTTACTGATCGAACAGGCTCATTTACCCCTATCAGATGATAAAACAATGCCATTAGCCTATCTTAAGCTCTATCTAGAAGGTAAAATGGGACAGAAAGAGACTCTCAAAATACTCTCAGAGTCCCTCAAAGAATGTCAGTACGAACTAAAAAAAACAAAAGACCCCGCCAAAAAAGTAGAGTTAGAAAAAAAACGCAGTTTCTTAAAGCTGGAGCACATGCTGATCAACTTTGCCGACCCTAAGCGGAAGCTGGGGTATGAAGAACATACAATTAAATTATTAAATGACATAAGTACCTTTGTCACCGATCTCTATCCCAATGAGCCCTTTCAAAAAGATTTGACAGATTTTCTCTCAACAAAACCAGAGAAACATTCTATCGAGTACTATCAAAAATTAACTATCGAAGATACAGACAACGCCGAAGACCTGGCTCTTTGCGGTTCAGAAGTAAAAGGCAGCTGTCTAAGTTACACTGGCCTACCAAGGATTAATATAGCCCTAACTTCTTATGGCTTAAATGGGCATCACCGTTTATTAGCCATTAAGAATGAGGATAGAAAAATAGTAGACCGCGCCTTTCTCACACTGAAGATAGAGGATGACGGGCAGCCTGCACTCTATTTGGAAGGCTGTTATCCCTTTCCTGCTGAAGACGAACTATTAAATAACGTCATTATAGCGTTTGCCATCCAACGCGCCAAAGATCTGGGCCTGCCCCTCTATTGCAAAGATCCTGATCCACAGGAGACGGATACCGCAAAACTGGAAGTCAAGGAATCTCTTGTACCCTTCGTCTATGACGATGCTGTAGGTGCCGGACAACTATGGGACTTACCTATCAAACACCCTCGCGGCAAAACCCTCTACGTCCCTTGATGGCATGCTTTTTGCTGGCTTAAATTGACATTATTCGAGGTATTTTATGAGTACAGAAATAAATTTTGAAAGTACCTACAAAGAAATTCAATCTAGTTCAGTCGACGAATTACGAGAAAAATTTAAAGAAAATCCAAAACTATTAGATGTTGCATTAGATATTTTAGAACGAGGTGCACAGTTATCCTTCATGGATCGTTCCATAGCTTCCAAAATACGCTCTGCGATCAATTGGTCAGATATCACAAATAAAACAGACTTAAAATTTTTAAAAAGAGCAATTTTTACCGGGGACTATTTTATTAAACGAGGAGAGATGATTCCAGATGAAGAAAAACTCATCTCTACAACTTTAACGACCCTGCGCTCACTAGTTACTGCTCAAGAAAAAATTTTAATGAAAGATCTACTTAATAAGCGCGATTCCTGCTCGGATGAAGAACTCGATCAATTAGTTAATTTTGTCACCACTTACTATGATGAAAATGAAGCTATAGAAATTCTCAAGACACTTAGAAAATTTAATTTTTCTGAAGGGAGTGATACTTTATCCACTATGGCAGAGCATGAAAAATATAAATGCCTCTCCTTCGTTCTTCAAAACAAGATTGGTTTTACTGATATTAATAAAGTCACTGCGGCTATTTTCGGCGTAGCTATTAATGAAAATGATAAAACACTACTCAACATACTGAGTGATACTAAAGCTTCGTTCAATATAGTTTTCAGAGCACCGCCTTTTGGAAAAATAGTGACACCCTTGCTACTCGCCATCAGTAAAAATAATGAAGAGATTATCCGCCACCTAGTTGCAAAAGGCGCCGGTATCAACTTTGTTTCAGACTACACAAGATCACCGTTGTACGAAACGGCGTATATACAACCGATTGAAATGGTGAAACTTATATTAGAATTGGGAGGGGATTTCCGAAATGAAAAAGTTTCAGTCGAGGAATTAGTACTATCCGATTACATTGGAATGATTGATATTAATAAAGTAATACTTTTATTTGATAAAGGACTACTCTCTAATTTTCATTTTAAAGACTTTAATCAATTTTCAATGGCTCTTAAAGATGTGCCAATTAATGAAAAGGCTATTTTATTATTAAACTTATTATACTGCAATGATGTTAAAGAACTAAATACAGTTTCTACTGTTATTCAAGCTTTGAGAAATTTACCTGAAGATGAGCGAGGTAAATATATTCATATTTTTAAAGATCTCCATTCTATTGAAGATTATAGAAAATTTGCTGATCAATGGGGAAAACTTTATCAACAGTGCGGTGGTAAGGGACCTACACTTATTCCTACTCTACTTATCTACAACATCTGTAAGAATAATAATCATATCTTGTCTGAAGAAGATTTGAAAAAAATTACGGATGTATTAAGTCAAAAGGAGATAGGTCAGCCAGCTATTTGGAACCCTCTTGTAAAAGCATTAACGGCTATGAATGCTTTCGAGGAGACAGACAGGATGGGCTTCGCCGGCAGGATTAACGCTGTGCAAAAAGAAACACTATTAAATTTATTCATCAGTAACAAACCTGCTGACTTAATTACAACTACCAGTATCTATGTTGCTTTGCAAAGTTTAGGGTCTTTGAGTGACTTTAATGAAGCCACTTCCCTTCAAGAACTCAATGAAACTCTAATCAAGGTCTTCTCACAGTATATAGGTAACCAGTCTATAGAAAATTTCGGAGAAAAATATATTAAAAATATCAGTAGCATGCGCATGCCTGAAGCCTTTCCTTTATGGCTTGGAAATATTAATAAAAATCTGCCCATTGAATTTTTTGAACATGCCTCTTTCTACTTTGAGACGGCTCTAGAAGGTCAAGAAAATTTTTCAAAAGTTCGCTATGATCTAGACAATAACCCACACCTAGCATTTATAGAAAGCCAGCGACCAGGACTCATCCAAAAATGGGCACAGGGTAGCGGTAAGACAAATGTCGCTGATATAATTAATACAATGAATATTTCCTCTGAACAAGTGGGTATGACAGCGCAAGACTACTGTAAACATTTACTTCTCGAACAGCACCATCTACCCCTTCCAGAAGATAATTCAAAGCCTTTAGGGCAACTTAAACTTTATCTAGAAGGTAAAATCGAACATAAAGAAGCCTTGAAAATACTTGCAGACTCTATTAAGAGCTGTCAATTAGAAATTAAGAAGACAAAAGATCCAAAACAAAAAGAAGAGTTAGAAAAAAATCGAGATTTTTTAAAACTTGAGCATCTGCTGATTAATTTTGCTGATCCTAAACGAAAACTTGGATATGAAGAACACACTCTTAAGTTACTAGAGAATATCAGTACTTTTGTTAATGATCTCTATCCTAAAGAGCCCTTTGAAAAGGATTTGAAAGATTTTCTTTCTACAAAACCCGAGAAACATCCTATCGAGTACTATCAGAAGTTAACTATCGAAGACACAGACAACTACCAAGATCTATTCTTATGCGGAACAGAGGTAAAGGGCAGTTGTCAGAGCATTACAGGTCAACCAAAGATTAATATTGGATTAGCTTCCTACGGTTTAAATGGTCATCACCGTATATTACCCATTAAAGATGAGAGTGGTAAAATTGTGGACCGTGCCTTTCTCACAAAGAAGATAGAGGATGACGGTAAGCCTGCACTCTATTTAGAAGGATGTTATCCCTATCCCGCTGAAGATGAACTATTAAATAACGTCATTACAGCCTACGCTATCCAGCGTGCCAAAGACCTTGGTCTGCCTCTCTATGCAGAGGATCCTGCACCTGATGGAACGGACACCGCTCAGCTAGAGGTTAAAGAATCTCTTATTCCCTATGTCTATGATGACGCCAAAGGGGGCGGACAAATCTGGGGCTTGCCCCTCAAACACCCTCGCGGCAAAGCACTCTACATCCCCCCTGCGACAATTTGAACGGGGTTTAAGTTTACCAATACCCCAGTTTGGCATGAAAATTGCTTACATAATTATTGGTAATTAAATTCATCAGGTGAATATATGGGGCCAGACATCATCAAAGATTTTCATCACTTAGTAGATGAAGTTTCCGATGAGTTTACAGGACCTTTTAAAGCAGATGGCCAAGGTCCAAATCCTGTGGATATAACGATCAATGGATTAAAAAATGTCATTAATCAGAATCCCGCTATCTTGAAAGATTTTAAAGCAATTAACGAGAACAAAAGTAGAAAAACTATCCTTCAGAAATTACCTTGTGAATACGATTCTGTCCAGTTTCGTACTCTAGAGTTGTTATTTAGTAGCGAAGTAACAAAATTAAAAAATGAGATTGCTAAGGCAACTACGCCCAAATTAATGGAAATATTTCAAGAACTTGTAGAAAATAAAAATCAATTTCTTATTCTTATTTTTTTAAAGTCTTTACCAGCAAGATCAGTAAAAGATTTTTTTCAGTATCATAACTTTAAACTTGAAACGCCTTTTCTACTCATTGCTCAATCAGGTAATAAAGATGCTATCCTTATTGCTTTAAATCAAAGCAAGGCAACAAATTCAATTAACATTAAGTATGAAGTGTATGGTAGTACAGCGCTACATTATGCCGCAAAATCGGGGAATAAAGATGCTATTGAAGCTATTTTAAGCTACATCCCCAAAAATGAAAGAGCTGTCTTCATTAAGCAACAAAATTCAATGGGGGATACTCCTCTACACCTAGCGACAGAAAAAGGTGATGAAAAAGTTATTAATGCTCTCTTAAATGGACTTTCAAAGGAAGAACAAAAAGCCTACGGTGAAATTAGAAATAGCTTTGAACAAAAGGCCTGGCATTTGGCTGCAATGCACGGAAACACGAAAGCTTTTTCCGCTCTCCCCAAAACATTTAATTCTCAGGATAGTGGGTTTCAATCCGTATTAAATCATATTAAGAAAACGGGAAATGAAAAAACGCTCTTTATGGCTTTGAGCATTATTCCCATTAAAGACAAACAATTTATAGAATGTCTTAAATTAGTAGCGTGGTTAGAAATAATAGATACGATTGAAAGCCCAATAGAAAAATATCATATTCCTGTAACTCCTGCATCAGAAGCACTCTTTGCAGAAGTTCTTGCAGAACGTAAGGCGTTTTCTCTGGTCAAAAATTGGCTCTCCTCATCACTAAAAAAAGAAAATGCCGATTCATACTTAGAGGAGATAGCCTCTTTACCATATCTCGTTTCTCTAATGGTGCGTCATCACAAAGAAAAAGTTGATCAGATGGTCCAAAATGACATGATACCTATGGAGGTTAGACTGGAAGCTTATCATATGGCGCTATTCACCACCGCGAAAGAAAACCCCGAAGAATTCCAAAAAGTACTAGATGCAATCCCAGATAATATAAAAACCGCAGTTTTAGAACGAAAAAAGAGCGCTACAGGTGACACAGTTCTACATTTAGCTGCAGAAAGCGGAGATATAAAAATAATCTCCGCTATTTTAAGTTCCACCTCTAATCCGGGAGCATTAATCAAACAACAAAACCTATGGGGAGAAACCGCCCTGCACTTAGCCGCTCAAAATGGTCATAAAGAAGTAGTCTCGCTCATTTTAGAAACTATACCAGGCAATGAGGTAGATGCCTACTGCAGTCTTAAAAATAAGGCTGGGGGTACAGCTTTAATGCTCGCTGCGGAAAATAATAAGTTAGCGACTTTTTTAAAGATATTACGGGCATCTTCTTCAGAGGAAAAAAAGTCTTTTCTCCTTAATCAACAGGATAGTTCGCACAACACATCCCTAGATTATGCTCTACAAAAAGGAATGATTTTAGAACGATTCAATGAAATACCCGAGCTCTATGCATTTAAACCTCTAACTTCTGCATTAAAAAAACTTCCTGAGGAAGAACAAACGCAATTACGGGAATTTTTTACCAAATTACAATCTTTAGACGACTTTAAAAAGAGTGCATCTCAATGGATAAGGTTTTTTGAGCAGTGTGCTGGTAAAAATCACGCATTTATTCCTTTCCTCATCCTTATGCGCAGCGTTAATGAGAACAAAATCTCATTAAGCGAAGAAGATTTGTCAAAAATATTTAATGTTTTAAAACAAAAAGAGGTGGGACAACCTATGATTTGGAACCCACTTGTAAAAGCATTAAATTCGATCTTAGAAGGTAATCTTAGTACTAGTAAAACTTTAATGAATATATTTACCATAGATAATGTAAAAGAAATACCAGTTGTTACTGGAGTCTATATGGCTATGGTGGGATTAAAAAGCATAAAGGAATTTGAAAAAGCTAATTCAACTAAAGAAATGAAAGCTGTGCTATTAGAAGTTCTCTCTAAATCCTTTGGGTTAGGAAAAATTGAAAACTATGAAGAGAAGTATGATAAAAATATTAATAGTATGCGAATGCCCGAAGCTATACCCCTTTGGATTGGAGGTATTACTCAAGAGTTTACTAAAAAGTTTGTTCAAACAGCTGCCCTCTATTTTTCGGTCATTATAGAAGGTCAAGAAAATTTTTCAAAAGTTCGCTATGATCTAGACAATAACCCACACCTAGCATTTATAGAAAGCCAGCGACCAGGACTCATCCAAAAATGGGCACAGGGTAGCGGTAAGACAAATGTCGCTGATATAATTAATACAATGAATATTTCCTCTGAACAAGTGGGTATGACAGCGCAAGACTACTGTAAACATTTACTTCTCGAACAGCACCATCTACCCCTTCCAGAAGATAATTCAAAGCCTTTAGGGCAACTTAAACTTTATCTAGAAGGTAAAATCGAACATAAAGAAGCCTTGAAAATACTTGCAGACTCTATTAAGAGCTGTCAATTAGAAATTAAGAAGACAAAAGATCCAAAACAAAAAGAAGAGTTAGAAAAAAATCGAGATTTTTTAAAACTTGAGCATCTGCTGATTAATTTTGCTGATCCTAAACGAAAACTTGGATATGAAGAACACACTCTTAAGTTACTAGAGAATATCAGTA
>JABDDJ010000002.1:57110-87210 GCA_013287645.1 Chlamydiota bacterium
TTTAAAACTTGAGCATCTGCTGATTAATTTTGCTGATCCTAAACGAAAACTTGGATATGAAGAACACACTCTTAAGTTACTAGAGAATATCAGTATTTTTGTTAATGATCTCTATCCTAAAGAGCCCTTTCAAAAGGATTTGAAAGATTTTCTTTCTACAAAACCCGAGAAACATCCTATCGAGTACTATCAAAAGTTAACTATCGAAGACACAGACAACTACCAAGATCTATTCTTATGCGGAACAGAGGTAAAGGGCAGTTGTCAGAGCATTACAGGTCAGCCAAGGATTAATATTGGATTAGCTTCCTACGGCTTAAATGGTCATCACCGCGTTCAAGCCATCAAAGACGAGACAGGAAAAATCGTAGACCGTGCGTTTCTCACAATGAAGATAGAAGATGACGGTAAGCCTACACTCTATTTAGAAGGCTGTTACCCCTATCCTGAAGAAGATGCACTATTAAATAACGTCATTACAGCCTATGCTATCCAGCGTGCTAAAGACCTTGGTCTGCCTCTCTACGCAGAGGATCCTACACCTGATGGAACGGACACCGCTCAGCTAGAGGTTAAAGAATCTCTTATTCCCTATGTCTATGACGACGCCAAAGGGGGTGGACAAATCTGGGGCTTACCTCTCAAACACCCTCGCGGCAAAGCGCTTTACATCCCTTAAGTCATAGTGAGAAAAATTTGTCTTTCATCACACCTTATCAGGTGTGCAAGATAAATTTATGTTAAAACACCAAATTCCAGAAGGGGGACAAAATCTCTGCGCTTTCTCGGCGCTCTCTGTGGCTCTGCGGTTATTTTCAGTTGAAGCTAAATAGTATTTGATTCATAATTTCCATTTAATTTAGTTAATTTTGACTCTTTATTAATAGAATTTTATGAGTATTGCCCCAATTTTTGCATTTTTGAGCACTATCCCGACGGAAAAATTAAAACAGTTATACAATCAAGATCTTAATGTTGTTCAAACTTCTTTAAATATCTTAAGTATGTGTATACAAGGTAGTGGCTGGATTCCGGAAGACTCATTCGATTTTGCAAAAAAAGTGTTTTCAGCTCTTCCCTGGATTGAGATTTTACAAACATCAAATTTAGCGCTTATAAAAACTACAATTTTTGCCACTGAATCTTTTTTAAAACAGACAAGTCCCCATGATGAAAACGATCCAGAAAGAATCACATCATGTTTGAATTTACTCAAATCACATCTCAAAGATCAAGAACGGCCTATATTAAATAATTTGTTAGATAAATCTGACACTTGCACTGATCAAGAGCTTAATTACTTGGTAGAATTAGTGGGTAACTATTACACAGATGAAGAGGCATTAACAAAAATAAAGCCTTTAAGAAATTTCAACTTTTCTCCAGATATCACTTTATTTTCTAATTTAGCTAAGCAGAAGAAATATCACTATCTTTCTTATCTCTTGGAAAATAGAACCGAGACTATTACCAACCAAATGATGGTCAAGCCTATTATTCTTGAACTCATGGTAATGGCAATTAAGAACGATGATATAACTTTAATCGATATTCTTAGTTTGGTTAAAGTTCCTTTCAATATAGCTTTCATATCCCATCTTGGTGGAATACTTACCACGCCACTTCTCTTAGCCATATGTCAAGGATCGGAAAAGATGATTCGTCATCTAGTCGGTAAAGGCGCTGATATTAATTTTCATATTAAAGGGCAAATCAATTCACCTCTGTTTGTGGCCCTAACTCGTTCAATCGAGATTCTTACGCTCATTCTAAATCTTGGAGGAAAATTTCAAGACGAGAGCACTGCTGTCACTGATTCTGCTTTAAGTGGAAAAATCAGTGGAGAACAATTGTCACTTCTTTTTGATGAAGATCAATTAAATGATTTTCATTTTGATAACTATGATCATTTTTTCAGTGAGTTTAACAAACTAAAAAATGAGCCTATGAATTATGAGACAGTATTGATTTTCTTTTCAGTCGCAACAAGAGATTTTGTGGAATTAAAAGGATTAAAGCCTCTAATTTCTGCCATACGCGATTTATCTGATGAGGAACAAGCAGACTATGTACAAAACCTATTAAGCCGATTATCAACCCAGATAAGTTTTGAAAATTTTAATTTAAGTTGGAATAAAATTTATTCAACCTTCACACGTAAAAATCACAATATTATTCCCTCGTTTCTCCTCCATGAAATCTTAAAAAGAGTGCAATTGACTAATGAAGAAATTGCTACAATAACCTCTCGGTTAGATCAAAAAGAGGTAGGCCAACCAGCTATCTGGATTCCGCTTATAAAGGCTTTATATATTATCGCGAAGGGAGATTCTCTTATTTGCAAAGAAAGAGTGTTAAATCTTTTTTTAGGTAATAAACCAACAGATTTAATCACTACTGCAAGCATCTTTATGGCCTGTTCAATCAACGATAATGCTTTGAAAGAATTTGAAAGTGCAACTTCAGTAGATGAACTTAAGGATAAATTTATTCCTGCTTTGCAAAATGCATTGGGTCTGAATATTGAAAATTTTTACGGCAAATATCTGAAGAATATCAGCTCTATGCGCATTCCTGAAGCTCTTCCTTTTTGGATTGGGGATGTTGCAAATAATTTACCTAATGACTTTTTACAAGCTGTTGACTACTTTCGTACAATCGTGGAAGGTCAAGAGTTTTTTTCTAAGAGACGCTATGATCTTGAAACAAGTCCTCATCTTAAATTTATTGAGGATCAGCAGCCAGGACTTATCCAATCATGGTCCAAAGGTACCGAGAAGGTAAATGTAGCTGAATTATTTAACTCTTTGAATATACCTCAAGAATATCAGGATCGCACTGCTTTAGATTATTGCAAAAGTCTTCTTTTAGATCAGCTTCATTTACCTTTATCTGAGAAGGTACTTCCACTTCTTAAAAGTTATCTGGAAAAAAAAGTAAATGTTACGCGTGAGGACTGTCTAAGTAAACTTTCCAATGCTATCAAACAGTGTCAGATAGAGATTAAAAAAGAAGAAAGTCTTGAAAAAGGGCTTCACCTCAAGAAACAACGAAGCCGTCTAAAGCTAGAACATTTTCTAATTACCTTTGCAGATCCAAACCGTAAGATAGGATACGATGAAAAATCAGTAACGTTAATGAAACAAATAGCTGCTCTTGTGGATGAACTCTACCCAAACTCACCCTTTCAAAAAGATTTAAAAGATTTCCTAATAAAAAAACCTAAACACTCTCTCGAGTATTACCAAAATTTAACTATCGAAGATACAGACAATTATCAGGATCTTTTTTTTTGCGGCACAGAAGTTAAAGGCAGCTGTTTAAGTTTTACTGGGCAGCCTAGAATAAATATAGCTCTCATCTCCATTGGGCTTAATGGGCATGTCCGCATTATTCCAATAAAAGATTCTCGCAATGGAAAAATCGTTGATAGGGCACTACATACACTAAAAATAGATAATAAGGGAAAACCTACGCTTTATCTAGAAGAGTACTATCCACAGCCTGTTGAAGATAAACTGTTAAATGAGATCATAAAAGCCTTTGCAATACAGCGTGCCAAAAATCTCGGTTTACCTCTCTACTCCAAAGCTCCAAATATGGATGAAAAAGCCCACTTTGAATTGCTTGAGGTCAAAAAATCCCTTATTCCTTATATTTATGAGGACGCCATCGGAGGAAATTCACTATGGACATTTCCGCTTAAACACCCTCGAGGTAATGCGCTCTACATCCCCTAAGTTCAAGTTAAGAGCCATTGATAGATGGCTGCGACTTCTATGTGGGGGAATGCCGGGTCAGCCGGCTCTTCTTCCTGAGTTAAGATAAGTCCTTTTTCTGCCTGAAGCTCCTTCATGGCTTTGAGTAGAGCTTTATACTCCCTTTCACGTGTTTTCGGATCTTTTAAACTTTCGGTTACCTGAACTAGAAGCACAATTTTAGTCCCTTCCCGAGCCAGAAAGTCTACCTCTAAATTGTCCTCCGTTTTGTAATAAAAAAGTTCTTTGTATCTTCTTCTCAGTTCGAGATAGACAATATTTTCAAGGTATCGGCCCTGCTTTTTAGAAAAATGGAATGCAATTTGTTTCACAAGTCCAGTGTCAATTGCATACACCTTTTTTTGAAGGAGAGTCTGCTGTGAAACTGAAAATGAAAACCGATCTAAAGTAAAAATCAAATAAGCATTTTCCAAATAGTGAATGTAATTTTTGATGGTATTAACGCTTCCTAAATGTAAATTATTTTTCAATTTTGTATAGGATAGTGGGGCTCCGATATTACTTAACAAGTCCAGAGTAAGCTCTCGAATCGCTTTGATCTCCTTGACTTCGTAACGTACAATAACATCTTTATAGAGAATATTTTCGTAAACACTCTGAAGAACTAAAGGATTTTTGTGCTCCAAATATTCCGGCATTCCACCATTTTCCAAAAATTCATTGAAATATCTCTTTAAGATTGCCTTTTCCTGGGTAATCAAAAAACTTTTTTCATGATAAGTCACACGATGATAATGGAGGTATTCTCTAAAAGAAAAGGGAAGAAGTTCAACAACAATATGCCTCCCAGTAAGACGGGTGCTTAATTCTGAACTTAGCAAAGAAGCATTTGATCCTGTGAGGAAAACTTTATTTTTATCTCGGTGAATGCGACGTATGAAAAGTTCCCAATTCTCAATATTTTGAATTTCGTCAAAAAAGAATGCATGCTTTAATCCGTAAAGTTCAATTAGGATCTCATATAAAGAATTGAAATCTTCAATTGTAAAATTGACAAAACGTTCATCTTCAAAGTCGACATAGTAGATTTTCTCCTCGTAGTGTTTCTTTAAAATTTGACGCATGAGAGTTGATTTTCCGCATCGACGTACCCCGGAGATCACAATGATATGAGATAAGGGGATCAGAGAATCGATAAGAACCAGCTGTTCCCTCTCAATTAAACTGGGAGTAGCTAGTTTTATAGAGATTTCTTGTTCCAGAATGACCTGTTTAATGATATCTTTATCCATAAATACCTCTATTTCAAATGATAGTATTTATAGAGAATTCTGTCAATGCCATTGACAGAATTATATAAAATCGGTTAAAACACCCCCGAGGCAAAGCCCTCTACATCCCTCAATAAAGGCTAATCCCTTTACTGGTCTGTGAACTCTTTCCTGATACGTATTTTAATAGCGCTAGAAAAAAAAGGATAAATTGTGCATGCTCATACCCTTTAATGCTGATATACGAAAATTATTCAATTTAAAATGATTTCTTTACTAGAGTTACAAAATCTCTGTACAGATTGCCTTAAAGATGCTAAAACGCTATTTAATGCCGGTCGTTTTGATGGAGCTTTTTATATCTGTGGCTATGTGGTTGAAATGGGTTTGAAAAAAAAGATTTGTTCTACATTAGGGTGGCAGGGTTACCCTAAAACTAAGAAAGAATTCGAAAATTTTTCTTCATTTAAAACTCATAATTTAGAGGTTTTACTTCATCTGTCAGGCATTGAACAAGAAGTAAAAGAAAAATTCATGCTGGAATGGTCCTATGTTATTTCTTGGGATCCTGAAATTCGTTATTTATCTCAAAAGCAATCAAAGCAAAGTGCCGAGTTAATGTTAACATCTTCAGAAAAACTGTTGTCAATTTTATGAAAATTTTTTTAGAGAAACTTAAATCTGTTGTCAAGTTGCTAGAAGAGGAGTATGGCCCTATCTTGGTTTTTGCTCTTTTTCTAAGAGAAGAACCTTTAGAGAAATGGGATATTGTTGTTTCCGCAACGTGGCTGAAATCTGATGATATGAATTCATATAAGATCCTTGTACCAAAAATCCAGAACGCTTTAACTGGTCCAGAGCTTATGCAAGTTGCTCGGATAGTTATACTTGATCATAATGACCCTGCAGTATCATTTTTGCAAGAATCGGAATCTGTTACAAATGGTCATTATGGAGAAGTCCCAAGTGACTCATTTTCTGAAAGGTTTGGCTTTACCATAAAAAAGGCTTATTTACTTCGTTGTCAGAAAATATAATCTAACAACGAGTATCCCAAGCCTAGGTTTTGTTTGTTAGAGAGGAATGGCGTAGGTAAGAGTGCCTCCAGTCATAGAAGGAGCGGCCGAAAGGCCTGTGCCTGCAGTGGCCCAAGTCACGAGTACGCATACGGCAACGCTTGCGGCGAGCGTTAGAACCTCTTTCAATCCAAATGCGCTTTTGCTCTTATGCCGTGCTTTTTTCGCTAGCTTAATCGTATTAATCAGCTGATTCTTTTTTCTGTCTAGG
This sequence comes from Chlamydiota bacterium, assembly GCA_013287645.1. Classification (GTDB taxonomy): domain Bacteria; phylum Chlamydiota; class Chlamydiia; order Chlamydiales; family JABDDJ01; genus JABDDJ01. Next base: position 63,388 of record JABDDJ010000002.1, read on the forward strand.
TCTGCTTGGGTTTTTGCAAGGGCTTTTTTCTTGTCATTAAATTCTATTAGCTTCTGTTGAGTAATGGCTTGTTTTGTATTTAGGTCCTGTTGTGCATTTCTCAATTGTACAATGCAACTTTCGACTGCTGTTGTCCGTTGTTCAGCTTGTGCAATAACAACCTGTACTTGGTTTCGGAGGATCTCATTTCGCTCTTCCTGTTGTACAAGTTCTGTACTCTGCGCTTGAAGTGCCTCGTGCTGCACTGTAGTATTTGCCTGCCGGTTAATTAATCGTGCCTCTTCTTGTTGCAGTTCTCGTAATCTTATGTTGTTATTAGCATGAGTCGTTTGTAGGGTCTGTAATTCATTCGTCAAACGCTGATCTTCGGCAACAACTTCAGCCAGTTCACGTTCTATCACTTCTCGGTCTGCAGTCCAATTTTGTATACGGGTTGTTAGGATTTCTAACGCCTCTGTATTCTGTAGAACCTGTCGCCGTACTTCCGCTAAGTGTGCTAAATCAGCTTCGGTAATACCTTCGACTACTTGGGATAGGCGTTCTTCAGTTTGTCTTATCTGTTGGTGGATAGGGAGGAACTGCTCATGCAATTCTTGAAAGGTTTCTATACGCATATTTTCTAGGTCCTGTTCTAATTGCTGAAGCGCTTGATCATCTGCACTCACTTCACGAAACCGCTGTCTTAGCCAACTGCGTAAATCATCAAATAGCTGTGCCCTTTGGGGATTAAGATGATAACTGTCATGGGCTCGTAGCCAGTTAATCATATGTTTGATAAGGGGATCATGTTCTACAACTGTAAAGGACTCAGGATTTGCTATATGGAAAAGGGAGAGATAGCCAAACTCTCCTGCAACCTGGTTATAAATTGTGATCGACATCTCTCCATATGTGACGCCATCGCTACCGAGATACACAGTTTCATCGAGGAGATCACCAGTAAAACCATCTATCAGAATCTCCTTCAAATCGGTAATATAATCGTTTAGAAGAACTTGTACATCTGCTCCGGGAACATTCAGCGCTGCAGAAAAATCTTGATACCATTCGCGTATAAAGTTCGTGACATCATCGTTAAGTGAACAGTTTCTGAGTTTTTCGTGGATACCTAAAAGCTCTGTTCTAAGAATAGTTTCAGAAATTTGCGGTCTATTTACGGTTTCCGTTGGAGTGCTTTGGCCTCGAAGCCAGCAGTTATTCAAACGTGCAGCGAGCAGATGCGACTGATCCGGATATTGCGAAAGGAGCTGATTTAGCTGCTCAGAATATGTTGAAAGGGTAGATTGCTCATCGGCGGAACTTCGCATTTGCCTGTAAAAATTATCGCGCCATGAACCTACAGCTTGCACGAGGAGATCAGGAGTCAGTATGTGAGATATAAATTCTCTAATTTCTTCTAATTCAGCATTAATTCTCCTGCGCAAAGAGTGGCTGTTCTGAATTATAGCCGAGGAAGAAAAATTGTTTACAGATACCATGACGGAGACACTTATTTAATTAATGATTGGATATAATTATTAGCTGCATTCAAATTTGTTTGATGATGACTCGCGTCTCTGAAGGCAGATGCTAACTCTTTGACTACTTCAGAAAGGGCAATAATTTTGGCTCTTTGCAGGGCATTGATTTGAGTCGTCTGAGTTTCCGCAGTACTTAACTCACTATTCCATTCAGCAAGATAAGAATCCCACACTCTGATAGAGCGCTGCTCGCTTTCTATTTCGCCTGAAACCTGTTGTAATTCTTCAGCTACTTGACGCTGTTCTTCTTCTCGTTGTTCCTGGGACTGTTCCATTGCTTCAGATGCATCTTCAGCCTGATTCAGGTCTTCTGTCATTGAGGTTTGCAATCTTTTCAGACGGATGATCCGTTCGTTTTCCATTTGTTGGCTGATTTTTCGCTGTGCGAGTTGTACATTTGTACTAGAAACCTCTTCTTCCTCTTTTCCTACTAGAATTTCTGCTTCAGAAATGAACTGCTCAATCTTTTCGAGCTGCTGGATCACAGCTTGAAACACATTTTGATCAGCAAGCTCTTTGGTAAGGTCTATGACAATCCGTACAGCTGTATCTAGTTTTTCTTTGACAAAACAGACCATCTGTTTGATCTGAATGGTGGACTCTGTTTTAGCTTGGCATAGTTGGGCAGTGACAAAATCACTCTTTAAGGCACCCCTACGGCGCATTTTCATATATATCACGCTGTTTCTTAAATCTGTTGCGTAGGGGGAGGGATCTCGATCCGGTACTCTTAGGCATAGCGTGAGAGTTTTATACGCTTCTTCGCGGGTTATCGTAAGGGTTGTGGACATATAGTTACCTATTAAGTTGATGAACTATGAGGGATTTGAAGATTCGAGGATCTTATCAGCTTCTTGAACCATTTTCTGACGCTCTTCGGCACACTTGATCAAATTTGCTTTTTGCTTTTCAAAAAAATTTTTAATTTCAAGGAGAGCACCTTGTGTAATATGACGCACAATTTCCGTACTGCTCTGTTTGTACTCATTAATCTTATCTGTAGTATCATTAAGACTACTGAGTTCGTCGCGAAACTTCATCACTTCTTCTAAATAACCCTCCAATGTTACACCCTTAGGCAGCAGCCTCTGGATAATCTGTTTGGATTCTTCGAAGATAGTTTGTATACGGTCATCTCGATCTCTTGCAGGCACGATGATATCAAAGTATAAATTGGCAAAAAGATCTGAAACATCCTCACGAGTTTCAGGGTTGTGGAGGTCTTCCAAACAAGAAAAATTGAAATATTTTTTCCACTCTTTAGCCTTAAAAAGCTCTTCTTCAGAAAAAAATGGGCAAGCAATTATCTTATTAAGTAAAGCCGGCATACGTTCTTGGATCGGGGCCTCTTGCTCGCTCCTCTGCGCTTGAAGGCACAGAGAAGAGCGTTTAGGAGCACTAAAACGGAACGGATTAGGCAAAGGCTTAAGCACTCGTTCCGTTTCATTTTTCTCACTTCTAGCAACAGGCGAAGAAGGAGAACTTGGTAATGTTATACTTGCTGTACTCATCTATTCCTTAATTTTATTCAGAAGATCAATTTCGAGAGGGGTTACTTCACGATGCGTAAGCCCACGTAACTCAGCCTTAGTCACCAAATAAGCATCAGTGATGTTTATCGAGGTCAGATCTGACAAAAGAGGTTTTGAAAGTACTTCAAAACTTTGCTTTGGTATTTTAAAACTTTTCTTTGACACTTCAAAATGGGCTACACTGAACATATTTTCTGATATACTATTTACAAGAAGGCCCTGGTTACCACTTTGATCTAAGATAATTTTTGTGCTAGCTGGTGCGGGCAATAAGCGTGTTTCAGAATCTTTTAGGGTTTTAAGGAACTCATAATATTTACTGTAATCAACCTTCTTGGCCACTTGAGCGACAAAGGAGTTTGCTCCATCTGGTCCCTTAATTGTAACAGAAGGCGTCTTAGCTCTTGGTTTAGCTGTTCGGATCATATTTCGTATTACGGGTTCAGTTACTGTTAAAGCTTGCGAACTTGGGGCAAGCAAGCTTTTTGGAACTAGAGCTTGAGTGGGTTTTAAAGCACTAGCACCCAAAAATGTTAATATGATCTTTAGCCCCATCTTTGTCGCTGGTAATGCATCATTATGGAGCTGCTGGGTTATTGCACGAGGAATGCCTATTTTCTCATTTTGTTTGACTTCATATGCAAGCCGTTTTTGTTGATTTTCTTTATAGCGTGCAGCTCCCTTGTGAAGGCTTTTACCCCATTCTACATATGTGTTTTTAACTGGATCACAAACATTTTCTTTTAGAAGAGGGACTTTACAAGCAGTTTTAATTAGCTTTATACCACCACCAACAACTGCTTCTGCAGGAACATCCATTATAAGATGTTTTGGTTTGTCGACTACTTCGTTTATTGTGCTCAGAACTTTTCCTACTGGAGCGAGCACTTCACCTACAGATGCGAGAATACGGGCATTAGCCGCGGTTTCAAGTATTCTTTGCCGTTCCATTGCCTCAATCGTCTTTTGAGAGTTTAAGTTTTTGAGAAATTCTGGAACCGTAAATTCGGAAGGCCTTTCCTGATTCATTTGTTCCTTTTTCTTGTCTTCGCGCATGGGGTTAGCAAGCCAGGCAGTATCGACAGAATTAGCAGCTAGAATCCCGAGGTTTTCCAGTTGATCGGGGAAAATGAACGGATGGTTTTGGTATGATTTTGCAACAGTTGTACTGTTTGTTGTAGGTAATGAAAAATCCATTGTTTGAGAATTAGCCTTGGCTACAAAGTTACTCATCTGATTATCTATTTTTGCTTTTTGCTCAGAAGGGACTTGACTGAGCTGCGCTATGCTGTTTTTAAAGCCTTGGCAATCTAGTTTAATAGCTCGGCTTGTTTCTTGCAGCTTAGTTGACATAGGTGGTAGCTGGCACTTTGTATAAATATCTTCATATTCTAGCGACTGTTGGGTGTAGCTCGCGAGTTTCGGAGATAGAGTGTTCCTATTAGGTAGCCTTGCATTTAGTTTTTCCTGACATTTGCGTAGATGTTCTTTAGACTCTGTCAATGTAAGGTTGGGCAAATGCGCCATAGATTTGCGTTTAAAGGTTGGAATGTCGTAGTGAACGCAGTTATTCACCTTTTGCGCAGAAGAAGCGAATTTTTTGCTGTATGCATCCAAGCTTTTATGACAGCGTTCAGCCTGCTTATCCAAGGAATCTATATGGTGAACGCCCACGCTTGATCTACATGAATCTGCCCCATAAGATCTAAAACTACCTTGATATAGAGGTCTGCTGTAAAAATTATCATCATTCGAAAAAAATCTTGTGGATGAATGCGTGGAATTACTCCCATGAGAGTAGCTAGTATTTATCGATGTCATTGTCAATACTCCTAAAATTATTTTTTGATATAGCTGTTAATCTTCATTTCAAGCTCAGTTATTTCAACTACATATTTAGCTTCTATATCAGCGTTTTGCTGTTTTAGAGATGCTAGATCTTTTTTGCGCTGTTGATACACGGCTTCCCAAGAAATTATCTCTTGGCGAAGCTGCTCCACAGTCTGGGTAGTTTTAACACGGTTTTTGTTATGTTCTTTGGCAAGTTGGTCACCTGAAGCATCGAGTGCTCTTGCGATTGTTTGTTGCAACTCTGAGTCTTCTATTATTTTCCTGTTTACGCTAGACATCTACCTTTCCTCTATCCTTTTAAAAAAATATTCACCAACCCAAACTCTTTTTCACGCTTTTTACACCCTTCTTTACGTTCTTAATAAGACTATGTTTTTTGCTTTTCTTGACAGATTTTCTAGTACGTTGCTTTTTTTTCTCTGCCTTCGGTACTTCTACGCTAACTTCTTCAAAAACCTCTTCATAAACTTCAACGACCTCTGCTTCTTTTTCGACTTCTTGATTGAAGGCATTCGTCAGTTTCGTAAGTTGTGTTGTTTGTGTTGAGACTAGAGCATTTAATTTTGCCTCGCTTTGTTTGAGCAAAGCCCATTCTCCATTATTTCGCCTTGTAGCTACTTCCTGAATGAGTGCAGCCACTTGATTGGCCGAAGCTGTTGCATGATTATTTTGGGCTGTTAAGGTCGCGGTCGTTTGAGTAATTTGAATAATTTCATTTGTTTGAGTGACTAACAATTGTCCTAAAACTATGCTACTATTAGCTTGTTCTAAACGGACTTCTCTCTCTAGATTAATTTGTTCCACTTGAGAATTAGCCCAAGTTGTATTAGCTTCCAGAAACTCTTGAGCTGATACCATAGTCAGTTGCAGACTTTGCAGATCTGATTCTATAGGTGCCTTTTGAGCTCGAAAATCCCTTTCCATGGCCTGGATTTTGGTTTGAACTCTTGTCTTGCTTTGGTTAGCCTCGGTTCGTATCTGTTGCATTTCCTGCTGAGACTTCTCCTGCAGTTCGACGAGTAGTTTTGCAAAAGAGTGACCCATTTTTTGTCTGAATACTTCCCACTTACTGTTTTCAGTTGTGTCTAGGGTAATGGCTTTACTTAGAATCGCAATTTCTCGCTTTTGAAAATAACATTTTTCTTCCACCTGACGGATATCAGTTTTGAGTTCTTTCAGCTGCTGCAGTTGTGTTACTACTTTTGTGCTTAAACTATTGATCGTTTGCTGCCCTTTTACCTCAATGGTCTCGAGTCTTGCAGATGTCTCTTGTACTAACTGAATGGCTTGCTTATTAGTATTTTCGAGTTTCAGCACATAGTCTTTTTTGTCTTGCTCACAAAATTGGGTAAAAGACTGTCTTGTTTCTTTTTTTGCCTTACGTTCTTCATAGTGTTTTTGTTCCTCGATGACCTGTTTGACGCGATGTTTAAAAAGCACAAGGGTGAGGTCTGGGTCCTGGTCTAATAAAGGTATTGTAATCGCTAGGACAGCACTACTGCTCACTTCTGAAACAGGTTCATGTTTTGCATCTACTTGCTTACTCCAAAGGAGCAGGGCCTGTGCCAAGGGGTGCGGGTGAAGTTCGGGGGCCATCTTTATGCCATCATAAGGAGAATTAGGATTTTTAAACTTTTGATACCAGGCCAAATCCTGCGGTTCCCATACCCAGTAGCGATCTAGTAAAGGATTTTTTAATGGAGTCTGAAAGATGGGGTGAACAAGAAGTCTATGAAGCTTTTCAACGCGGCTCTGCAAGTTAAAGTCGACAGTTTTATCTCCCCAACGTTCAAGCCGTTTGGAAAGAAAGTCATCGCAATTTTCATGTAGCTTTAAGATGGCATTAAGTTTGACAATATCTTGGCTAGGAATAGTTAAAGAGCTCATGCTAACCTATTTTTTCAAGTACTTGAAGCTGTAGTTTCAGGGCAGAGATAATAGCTTTATATTTCAGATCTAATATTGCTCTATCGGAAGTTGCATTTATAATTTGCAAATCTAGTTCTGCAATGGCTTTTTGGAGTAATGCGATGGTATTCTTGGCTTCTATTACACAATTTAAAAGCTGATCATCCAGGTTCATTTTCTCAGAATTGAGTCTGTTATCTAAATCCATAATAGTATAAGGGCTTTCACTTATTGCAATAAGGGAAGAGGAACCGACTGACATGATTTACACCCAATTTTTAACAGATTAAGCACTTATTTTTTTTCTTATATTTCTTCATTTTATTTATATTTTTATTTATTTTTCGCTCTGTACGCATTATCTTGAGTTCCGTTTCAGACTTCTGAGCGGCTATTTCCATCATTTTCTTATTGAGAGTTGCAATGTATTTTTCATGCTTCTGCGTAAGTTCTATCACTTTTGTTTGCATGTGCGAAATTTTGTCTGCATTATTAGTTGTCTGTTCCTCTAACACGCTTATTTTGGCTTTCAATGCCTCGATCTCTTGAGATTGGATAGTAAGATTGTCCTGTTCTTCTTTTAGCTTAGCTTGAAGCTGTGTATGCTTTTGCTCAAGCTCGGCCGTTTTTAATTTCAGCTCTTCCTGCTTACTCTTTTCAGCACTGATCACTTCTTTATTATTCTGTATCTGGTCACGCATGCGTTGCAGCTTAGCGGTTTTTCTTGCATTATAGGCCTTCATCTCTTCCAGGAGTTGTTGCCTTTCTTGGAGAATCTGCTCTACTGCACTTAATTTTAAATCAAGAAGTCTCTTCTGCTCTGTTCTTTCCTGAAGCTCTGCCGACAAGGCGCTGATTTCGTTATGATGTTCCTGCTGCAATGCGTTAAGGTATTCTGTCATTTTTTCGTCTTCTGCATCGAGTTGTCTTTTAAATTCGGCAAGTTGACGCCTGTTTTCTGCAAACAGTTGATCACGTGAAGATTCAAAGGAACTTTTTTGTTCGTTTATGCTCTCTTTTATCTGCTTTTTCTTATCTTTCAACTGATCGATCAGCTTCTCTTGTTCAACCATAATGTCGTGCTGGTTTTCTACCGAAGCAAGAGCTTCTTCATACTTTGCTGTTGCGCTTTTAAGCTTCTGATCAATCTCTTCAAGTTTGCTGTTCAAGAAGTTTATCGTCTGCTCGTAAATATCTTTAATTTTAGAGATACCCTCATCAAGTGCGCGCTTTCTGCGATAGTGCTCCTCATCAACACTCATTTTTTGATCGGCTAAATCTTTCTCTACTTCTGCAGAGATTTCTTTGGCAAAATTTTGCACACCCTCAATCCATAGGCTCTGCTGCTTAAGATCTTCTATTAACGTTTTGTGCTGGGCTATGCATAAGGAGGCAGAGTGCTCAAAAGAGGGGAGTGTGTCTACAGATCCATTCTCATTCGCCTCAGTTAAAACAGTGGGCAGAGTACTCTTCCAGCCTAGGATAGCTTGTGCAAAAGGATGTTGGCCAGCGTCTTTAGAAGAGTCCGTAAGGAGACGTAGTTCAGTTATCCGTTTTCTGCCTTCTTGCAAAGCATCATCGCAAGTAGTCTGATGCGTCCTCTCTACCCATTTGTGAAGATTCCGCGATAATAGGTCATCTTCATTCTGGTAGTTGTCCGCAATGGTTGATAATTGAACTAATGCAGAATGGCAGTCGATCCCTAAATTAATTTCTTCTGTTAGTGTTAAAGATACTGTGCACATTAGTTTTATTATAATAATTTGATTATGAAGTTTTAAGGACTATAGATGTTCATGCCCTTATAACGCAACAAGAAAATAATTCTTGCTTGTTTTGTAAAACCTTAGTATCTTCTTTTAGTTAACAAAGGAAAAATAGCTTTTATGACTACAATCACTGATGCAACACGTTTTACAATTGAAACTTTCACGAATCAAATGAAACAAGATTACATCGAGTTTGAACAAAATAGTGAATCACTCTACAAAAGAAACCTTTCAGTATTGCAGGAATCAACTAATAAATTTAATCGTAAATTGCATGAAGAAAATACTCATTTGTCTAATTTAATCAAAACTACATCAGAATTAACTGAAGCACAGTCACTACAAACGAGTTCAAAGTTAAATCAACTCGAAAAAAAAGCCAATCATAAACAATCAGAATTAATAAAAAATATTTTTAGGAAATAAGAATGATAATTTCTCCAGTAGAGATAATTTCTCCAGTAGAGTGGAATGATCAGCAAGAAAATTTACGACTACTAGATCTGATAAATGATAAAACACCCTTGCCATTGGAAACCCAAAAAAATATAAAAGAGAACTTGCCTAGAGCAATAGAAATAATAAAAGCACTATACACCCTTGCAGAAAGATATAAAGAGGGGAAGAAAGGATTATCCGTAAATTCAACTAATTCCTTTAATTACTATAAAAATGCTTATTCGAGCTGTATTGCCTTAGAAGATAAAAAACTTCTCGATGAAGAGATCACAAAGATCTTTCATCATGTAAAATTACAACTCGCTATCTGTTACGAGCAAGGATTTGGCATTCCGAAAAAAAACGAAGAAATGGCTGCCGTCTACTATGATCTTCTAGCGAGAGAAGGAGATGGTAGCAGTGCGCACTGGATGGCCCTTTTTTATCTCAAAAACAATAACGCCGAAAAAGCCCAAGAACTGTTAGAGAGAGCTCTAAAAAATGGATGCAGGGCAGCTGTGGCAACCTATGGCCGTTTTGCCGGATTTGAGCAAAACGACTTAATAGCTATTTCCTTTTATAAAATGCTCTTAGAGACTGAACAAAGTTCAGAAATTAGACATCGATTAGGCATGCTTCAGCTCAAGTTTAGTAGCATGATTATAGATGGGATAGCAAATATCGAGCTAGCTGCTGGAATGGGAGATAGCAACGCAATTATTGACCTGGCACAGCTGTATGAAAGGGGAGTACCCGATCATGTCGCTATAGATGAAGGAAGAGCTTTGTTACTTTATGCCCAGTTGGCAGACCAGGGAAATAGTAGAGGAATTGCAGAATTGTTCAGATTGTTCAGGAAACAATTTAATGATTCTCAAACAAAGATGAGAAATGAATTTTTAGCCAAACTGCAAGACCTCGAACAGAGATTAAATGAAAAGCACAAGCAATCAGTCGATGAGCTCGAACAAAAATTGACAGAACAGACTAGGCTTAGACAAGCCCTTGAATTAAGTTTTAATGAGCAGATCCAACAGCTTAAAGAAGAGTTTGAAAGCAATATCGTTAAACTCGAACAAACTATAAATAACAAACAGAAAAATTTAGCAGATACCTTGACCAAACAGCTGGCAGAGCATCAAAAACAACTGCAAAAACGGATCAGTATCATGCAAGAAACCCAGCATAGTATATGCCAGGAAGCCATTCAAAAAGTAGACAATTTAGAAAAGTCACAAGACCAAAAGTTAGAATCCCTATCTGAAAAAGTTGATGAAAGAAATGAAATGATCACTCAACTCACACTTTTGATAAAGTCCTTAACAGCCCAATTAAGACATCTTGAAGAGAATCTAAAACAGCTATTGGAAAGTAGTAAAGAAGAGCTTCTTCAAGAACAGCTTAAACTCAAGACACAACAACAAGAGACAGCCAACCAAACTGAGGGAAAACTCGTCGACATCCAAAATGAAAACAGCAACGGACTGAAGACCCTCACTGAAAAAGCCAAAAAATACAAACTCACTTCTAACAAAATGCAAAATGATATCTATTCTTTGTACCAAACTATAACATCGATGCAAACACAAGTTGACGCCTTAAGCAGGTAATGGGACTAGTTGATTCTGGCACCCTCTTCGAGGGTGCATAATTTTTCGTTTATTTAAGGTTGCTCGTAAACTCGCAACCTTGTCCCCGAGTTACGGTTGCTAGCGCAACCTCACTCGGGGCTACATGCTGTCACACCTTATCAGGTGTGAGGGTTAGACCTCACTCGGGGACAAGGTTGCGAGTTTACGAGCAACCTTAATGAACCCCCCTATTATGCACCCTCGAAGAGGGTGCCAGAATCAACTAATTTCCTTTATTTGTAAGCAATGTCTTCAGACAATTCAATTTATTATTAAACCATTATGGAGAGTGACCAATCTATTTGTGATTTTTTGGGCGGCTTTGAGGTGATGGGTGATAAATAGGTAGGCTAGGTTTTGTTGGTGTTGAATCTTCATCAGTAGCTCTAGCATCTGTCTTTGAAGGATAACATCTAGGGCGGAAAGAGACTCATCTAGGATGAGCAGACTTGGCTCGACGGCTAAAGCTCGGGCGAGGGCTATTCTTTGTCGCTGACCTCCGCTAAAGGAAGAGGGGAATCGGTACTTTATGTCTGGAGTCAATCCAACTTTTAGGAGCAGCTCATCTATTGACTGATCAATTTTATGAATAGTTAATGGCTCTGAAAGTATCTGGTAGATGGTCTGTTTTGGATTCAATGAGGCATAGGGGTCTTGAAAGACCATCTGAATGTGTTTTCTAGCCCATAACCCTCTTTTAGACCAGCTTATCGTAGGGAGCTCTTTTCCATTAAGGTAAATTTTTCCTGATGTGGGAGGAATTAGCCCTGCAATAGCTCTTGCAAGGGTTGTTTTTCCAGAACCGCTTTCTCCTACAATGGCTAAGGTTTCACCGGCTGCTAAATCGAAGCTGACATCAGCAATGGCCTTAACTTCTTTAGTATGCTTGACAACTAGATTTTGGACGCTTAAGAGTGGAGTTTGTTTATTCATACTCGATTAAGATATACTATCTTTAGAGCAAAATCAACAGATGAGGGGCTATCGTGACCTCAAGTGTAGGGCCTAAATTTTTACCTAAATATCTTAATCGCGATCAGGAATTCTATGATCTTTTAAATGCAAAGATTACTGTAATAACAGGCGACGTTGTTGATAGTATTAAAAAATTTGTAAATCCTGAAATTAAAGATATTGGTATTGCTGTTCTTGATAATTTAAAGAGCCTTTATGTTCAGACTTTTAGAGATTTCGATCATGTTACTTTACAGCGACTTATTCTAAACCAGAGGGATTCATTAAATTTAAATTTTAAATTTGAAATACCGGGCTCTCAAGCTCGCGAAAATATCCCTCTTCCTAAAAGCATCAACTACTTTGTCTTTCTTGGTTTGGGTGCAGTCTGCTCTTCAGTTGCTCGAGGGATATGGGGTATACCTCCTTCAGATGTGGATTCTCGCCTCTCTGGAAATGAGGAGGTGGAATGGAATAAATATGATCAGATCACCTTAGAATCTCTGCGTTTTTTGGCTAAAACTCGAGGTATTCCTTATTGTGATTCGGAATCTATTGAGGAGCTGCGTTTAAAATTAAATGTTCTTGTGGTCTACTTTTGGGGCGATTTCATCGAGATTATCTTCGAAGATCATGATTTTGGTATTGGTCGATATAAACGTTTCTGCCTTGTCATGGATAGTGCTCTTCACCTTGTAGCTATCCCTGAGAGTATTTCTGAAGATTTGGAGACTCTTTCTGCTAAACTGGAAAGTTCTTCAGGTAATATGGTCTCTGTCTATATTTTTCAAAAAAATCGCTTCATAGTTCCTTTAAATGAAGCAGATGCCACTTATGCTGCATACTTTGGCATAATCCTTAAAATAATGAAAGGAGCGGTCTGTAATTTCAAAGGAGCTATGAAGACCTATCGAGATAAATTCCTTAACTACATTATTACTTCTAAGCTAGGGCCTGATAAGGTGGCCACTCTTGCTAAAAATATTGTTGGCAATCACTACAAAAATGAGTTAGCAGTCTTTGCTGAACCTGCAAAAGCAGTACTTTTGTTTACTTTTGAGATCTCTCTTACTAATGGGGAGCTAAGTAGCGAATTTTTTGATAATGTGTGGAAAGAGTTATTTCCATCTATCGATAATAATAATTTTTATTCCAATCCTTTGGGTGTCCTAGGAGCATTCTTTACTATTCGTCGAGATCTAATCGGAGCAGTCTTTTTCCTTAGAGCAATACTAGCGCTTGGAATGCCTCAAAGAGGTTCTTCTGCAGGTCACTTAACGCGTCATGATGACGAGCCTTATATTGAATGTTCGGTCCAAGGGCAAAACTTTCTTCTTCCTTACTCTCTGGAGAGATGGAGCGAAGTCATAGAGACTCATTATTTGAAAGAGCCTTCAATGCATAATAGTAAAATGGCCGAGTATCTTATCATGCTTTTTTGCGAGCATTATAAAAGGCAAGAACAGGAGGACTATCCTGTCATCTATATGGAAAAGGAGCATTTAAAATGTAACGAAAAACTAATTCTTGAAAGAATAAAAAAATTTATGGCTGTTGAAGACCACTTACTTCAACTGTTTGGCACAGCATTGGCTGCAGGCCTTGCAGCTAAAAACAATCGGAAATCTCAAGAATCTCAAGCATTTCTTATATATGTTTGTATTCCAAAAATTAAGTCTTGGGATAGTCATTTTCAGTATCGCGATCAAGTTTTAGCCCTCGTAAATATGCTATGTCCATTTTTAGATCCCGAAGATGAGTATCCAGAGCAGGCTGAACCGTTAGACGAAGTTAAACCAATACTTCCCGACGCTAGTTTAACACGGCAAATTCAGGAAGCGGTAAAGCTACTTCAAGCAAATATAACTCTAACTGAAAGTTCTGTGACAAGTGTGAATTCTCTTTTAGAAAAAATGAACAATACTGCTTTAGAACATCCTCAAACCTGTTATCCATTTTTACGACAAGCTGTTCTTCATCCGGCATTGCATCATGAAGTATTTCTTGAAGTAGTCGTCAAATATGGGAGTGTAGCGTTAGATCAACCGGGCATTTTACCCACTACTATCGCTGCATTGTGCTTAAATCCAACGATTAAAAATAAACTGATTAGTTTCTCGAAAGCCCATTATTTTCTTTTGCGTTTAGCCGAGAGTTTAGCCTATGAAAGAACGCCTGCATCTATCGGGTTTGCAGTGGAAATCATGCAGAAGATACATGTTAATTATTCGGATACATTGACTTTTGCGTATTTCTGTCGTCTTATCCAATTTCTAAATACTTATGATACCGCTGCTCTTGAGTATCTTACTATCACGACTGAAATAAGAAAGATCGCAAAGCAAGAGAGGAATTTACCTCCTCATCTACTTCTGAACGGTATATTTCATTCTAAAGCCGTTTTAAAATCTACAGAGATAGAAACTTTAAAAAATATTTGTCCACAACTACTCAAATTAAAACACGATTCGTGGAAAGAAGCTGCTGAATGGCTAACTAACCCTAATTCAGTATCAATAGTGGGTTTAGTTTGCTGGACGGAGTGTGTAATGCTCTGGTTTGCTGTAGCTGTGAAAAATAGTTATTTTGGGCTGTGGTCAATTCAACGAAAGTGTTTAGAGATAGCTTTAGACAGTGATCAACTCACACCTCAATCTCAATTATTAAGTTATTATTTTAATAAAAATTTGTTTATTTACCTCTATCCTGATGCCACTAAGAGATGGCTGGTACTAAATAAAGTCTCCCTATTCCTAAACATACAGACAAAGCCCATTTGGCAAAGACTTACACTATCTTTAGGATCCTACTTTACTCAGCAACAGCAATTCCCTTTGAGTTATGAAATAATCTCTCATCCTCTGATTAAATCAGAGGAACTTCCTAGCATATACGAGAGCAATATTCCTTGTCTGATGGCATATTTTGCAAAAGAAGCGACAGTAGAAAGCGCAACATCTCTCTTTGAATTAATGAACAATTATCAAAAATATGCATCGGAATCACGATGGAAAATTTTGTGGAATTTGGTATCTTCGCTCAAAAATAAAGATTTGATCGAAAGAGTATTTAAGCGCTGGTTATCATTTTATTTAGTTCCAAGTCTCTCTACTACAGCACTCGCCCTAGTAGCACTCTCTCGGGTAAATTCCTCTTTATTTAAAAAATTTATTGGATGCTCATCCTTAATTTTAAATGTTTTTAAATCTGAAGAAATTCCTTTGAGTGATCGTCTAAAGATCGTTGAAAAATATCTTCTACTGCTTATTGGCCAAACGAATCCTAATAAAAGAATATTTAAAGAAATATTTACTCTCTTATCTCAGCTGAAATCATCTATTGAATCGCAAGTCCCTTTTTATCTATTTATTTTAAGTAATTTTAATCCAGAAAATGAACGTGAATTATACCAAACAGCCTTAAAAAACTTTTCGCAGTATCTCGACGATATTGGAGAATCGAAATCTTTTCCCCATAAGTTTATTATCCAGCAGTTTGTTTCAAAATGGAAAATGTGGCCAAAACCTCTTAATCAAGAGATCGGGTTCTTAAATCAAGA
Source organism: Chlamydiota bacterium (assembly GCA_013287645.1). Taxonomy (GTDB): domain Bacteria; phylum Chlamydiota; class Chlamydiia; order Chlamydiales; family JABDDJ01; genus JABDDJ01. The sequence continues at coordinate 78,550 of JABDDJ010000002.1, forward strand.
CGTTTTGGCAGGTCTCTGCACCATCTATTCTAATGATAGAAATTTCCTTCAAAACTGTGTTCTCTATTTCCTTAATCTGCCCGTAAGCTATGAGTATGATCGAGAAAAGGGAGATTGTGTTTTATTATTCATGAATACAGTTTATCAAGTTTATCGAAGTAAAAGTCAGTCCAATCAATTTTGTAATTCTACTTTATCAACGCGCATCGTGCAGAGGTTTCTAGACTGGGGCCAGCTTCCCTGTTTTTCTCACTACATTGTTCAAATTACTTGTTTAGAGAATATTCAAGATACTCTCGACGATCCTCAATTGTTAGAGAAAGCCTGGGTAGCTACAATTCAGGCTATACTGGATAGGTTTAATACTGATCTTAGTTCTTGCAATTCAGTTTTAGGATCGTTCCAAAAGGCTTATCCTCATCTAAATCATTTAGGCGAAGAAAAGGTTGGTATAGTAGAGAAAGCGATCAAAGTTGTTCTCACATTGGCATCCAAATACAAAAATACCAAGCTGTTGCAAAATATCACGGAATACAACTTCGTAACCCTTTTTACTAATGATGCTGATCGTTGCAACTATATCCAATTTTATGTGTCTCAGCTTATTAATTTTCAGCCAGATGATTATGGAATACATTGCATCATTTTTGAGGAACTCACCCACTACATTAAAAAATTACTTATAAATCAGGAATTTCTTAAACTCTCTGTACATCGTCAACCTCTATTTAAGAATGCTGTCATTAACTACTTTTTTTATATAATGACGCTTGATTCAGTCACATTCTCCATTGATAACCCTCCTGAACTAAAGACAATGTTTTTTGAAGTAGAGAAAAGCGAGATTCTAAAGGACGATCTGCTCACTCTACAAGAGATAGAACTATTTGTCTTTTCGACTGAACGATGCAAATATGCTCCTGAGAAAGAGGCTCAAGAACTAATTTTCTATCGACTTATTAATCGATTCTCCATTAGTCATCCGCATCTTCTCTATCAATTACCCATTATTTTTCTTGAATGCTCTGCGATCAAAACCCGCTATCCTTTTGGTGATGTAGATCAACTCGACTTTGCTGATAAACTTTTAGCAGCTTTTGAAAAACAAAATAAATTAATTACTAATTATGAATATCTGTTGCTTGGTCAACTTTTTTATACGAATATGACTACTATTGACTATGTTAAGGGTCCCAAACGATCAGTTAACACAACTTTAGTTTTAAAAGTCGATCCTAAAGCAACTACTTCACGTATTTTTGGAAAGTTTTACTGGGGAACTTCCGAGCAACTTAGGGTTGTGCAACTGCACAAAAGATTTTTTCAATTGCTAACAGTTGTTAAATTACGATCGATCGATCAGAAGTATAAATTTCCCTCTTCCCTCTCGGACCATTTAATAGCGCTTATTAACGCTGGCTTGTTCAATTCTATAGATCTTAATGCAAAAAAACTGCTCTGGAACGTTTATTGCGAAATCATTCTCAATTTACTCACTATCTCGATCTTCTTTCATTCCGTAATTAAAAAAAATCTAACTAATACGGAAAAGTTAGTTCACAATCTAATCCTTTCCTACACACAATACGCAACGGGAAAATTTGCACCTGAAAAAATAAATCTAAGTGTGTTTATTTCCATGAGCAGCTTCAAAGAAAGGTGCATTCTTTATGCTAATATTCTAAAGAAAATTCAAAAATATATTGAGTCGAATGAATTAATTATTGAAGATCTAAAGTCTGCCTTTGCCAGTTTACCTCTATGGAGATATTGTGCCACTTCAGATTTATTCGAAGAGCTAGTACCAAAAGCCTATATTCAGAGCTTTACATCTGAAGAAGAGGCATACAATAGTGCCTTGAGTAGTTATTATGAAATAAAAGGAAAAGAAAATAGCTTTGAGAAAAAAAATCTTAGTGTATTAATAGTCGCCCTAAATCGCGTACAAGCGGTCATCCAAAACTCCGATACATTACCAAAAAAGCTACTTTATCAACATTATACTCAAGTAGTTTTTGAATTTTGCAAATATATCTACGATTTAAAACTCTACAAAAAAGCCATTTTGATTGCTATTAACCTCTTCCAAAACATTGATGTAATACCCTGGACTAGTTTAGACCAAAGCCAATTCTATTTAACGCTTATCAAAACGGGTTATGAATTAGATATCAAATACACACCTAAATTATTTGAATTAGCTTGCAGTAAATTACTATTTGAAGTTCAGCCACTCAATGAAGAAGCCTTCCTAATTATCAAATATGCGCTTACCCAAATATACAAAACAAGTCAGTGTGGTATTTCGATCTCTTCTCCAACGTTTGAAGCCATCTTCGATAGTATTGAAAATTACTGCCGTTGGAAATTTTCCAAAAATAATTTTTTAGATCTTTTGTGGATTTATTATCTTCTCAGACTCTCTCCAAAACATCTATCTACCTGCTGGCTTTTGGGAGCAGATGAAGCTTTTAAGGCAAACCAATTCTTAGCTTGCATCTCACTTATTTATGAATATGCCATTATGGATGCGATTATTCACAAACCCCAAGAGATTATTCAAAAACATTATATTTACTCCACTGAAGCATTAAGAAAGTTGCCACAATCCTCGTATGATACTAATGAACGCAGCAAAATAATCCATTGCATGCTCTATAAAGAATGTGCAGCGCTTTATTTAAACAAAGCTGAATCGGAAACGGATATCGCGATTTTAGGTAATTTTGTTTGGAGATGTTTGATTCTGTATAATTCTTTTGATACCTCTAAATTGTCCATAGCCAAGTTAAAGCCTTGGCTTATTCAAAAAATAAAAAAAGCTAAAAAAGAAAATGCTTCTCTCATTTGCAAATACGTTAAAATCTTTTTACATCCTCATCAAGGCATTGAAGAGAAGCGACATGTTTTCGAAATCAATTTTCATCTAGTTTCCTATTTGATCGATGCTCAAGCTCCACATGAAATTTCTGCATGTTTTAAAGTGATGAACAATCACTTTAAGTTTCATGCCACTGAAGAATCCATAGCTTGGTTGACTTTAGCAGTCGATATTCAAAATCGGCTCTTTGACCAAAAATACTATCTCCAAGTTGTCGAACTACATGCTTTACTGCAAAAAATACCACAGATAGTCCCCCTACCAGAAAAATTAAACAGCATGTTTTCTGCGTTCCTCGCTGAATTGAAAGAGAACTATTCACTAGAGTTTCTCACTAAAACTATTGCTATGATTCCTTTGGGGCTGCCGGAAAATCTACTGCTATCATATGAAAAAATGATCAAGCTCTCTATGACATGTGACGCACCATCAACTCTTTTAATTGGAAAAGCTTGCATTCTATCAGAGTCGACTAAAATTAAATTAATAGCTTATGACTGCCTTCTTGAAGCCCTAAAAAAATCAGACAAGTTAGAAAAAGATATTCTTGAAAATTTGTTAAGTAAATTAATTAATCTTCCAGAGATAGTATTTTCCAAAATTTTTAAATCGATGAAATTAATCGAAAAATATCAGATGATTAAACCAGACGTTTTGAATAATTATTGGTACCAAATCTTTGACGATTTATGTAAAAATAAATTTGAAAATTTAGATCCAAACTCTGGCCTCACAGTTATTCAAGATCATATTTCGGCCATTTTCGAAAATGTAGAAACAACTAAACTCTTTGCTGACTGCTTTGCTCGGGCTCTTGCAAAGGCATTTTTTAAAACCTTCAGCATTCCAAATCTTCTCGATTGTCTCTTTAAAGTACTTAACTGCATCCCCAAATCAGCACACAAAACTCAACCTGCTGCTAAGATTCCTGATCCTAAAGAAATCCAATCCTACGAACTAGCTCAAAAAGCACTTCAAAACTATCCCCAAGTAGGCATCATCTTTCTACTCATTCACTACATTTCAAAAAATATCTCTGATAAAGGCCAGGTTTCAGAAGCACTATGCGTGATAAGCTTAACGGAAGCCCTAATTAAAAATTATCCTTCAACCTATTCAGCTAATGCAATTTTATGTGCAATATTTACTCCACAACCCTCGGAAATTGCAGATCTTTTCGTTATTGTAATCGCTATTGAAAGAACTTTTACTCAATATCTACATAAAATTTTTCCCAAATGCCCCGAACATGCTTTCTTATACAATTGCTATCTAAATATGTTTTCTGATGAAAAACTACTAAAAGTTCTGAAAGATGAAAAAAAGCTCTCAAGCCAAGTAAAAATGAATCTACGCGAGTTTTTAGTTAAGCTCTATGATGAGAGTGGCCATTCCTATTTGGTCAATGCCAGAAATCGCCTCGAAAACGCGAAGATTTAAACGCAAAGGCGCAAAGCCGCAAAGAAGAAAATTAACTTCTTTGCGGCTTTGCGCCTTTGCGTTTAATTCTTCGCTTTCTTCGCGGTCTTCGCGTTAAATAAGCTGTACATAAAAAACACCCTACAAAAAGATTGCTTCGACAAGTTGTCTGGAATGGAAATGTTGGGGTAAATCCAAAATCTTAGAGGTTGCGGCCTGCTCGACAATTGCTCCTTGATACATCACCAGAGTATCCGCACAAAGAGCACGTGCCACAGAAAAATCATGCGTCACTAACAACAGAGCAATATTATGATCTGAACAAACACGGTCAATAAGATCAATGATCTGCTCTTGAGAGTGTGTATCTAAAGCGCTAGTAATCTCGTCAGCCAGAAGCAGGCGAGGTTTAGAGGCCAATGCAATCGCTAACACTACGCGCTGCTTCATCCCCCCGCTGAGTTCATGGGGAAAGCAATATTGCAGATTTCTAGGCAAACCTACCGCCTCTAGCCATTCCGTAGGGCATATCTTCTGAGCTACCTCTGCAATCTGCTTACCTATCTTCATCGACGGGTTTAGGCAGCTCATTGACTCCTGAAGTACTGTAGCAATTCCGCCCTGTCGGATTTTTCGAAACCGCTCCTTAGGCATGTTAAGCAGCTCTTCTCCATTCCATCGAATTGACCCTTCAGGCTTCCATGGAAAATCGCGAGGAAGTAAACGGCCAATAGTCGCCAAAGTTAATGATTTACCGCTGCCACTAGCTCCTACAATCGCACAGCGCTGGCGGGGAAAAAGGGAAAAGGTGAGCCGATTCAATAATATTTTGCTCCCCAAGGAGAGAGAAAGAGACTCCAATTCAAGTAAGGGAATCATTACGACACTCCAACTTTTCATACCACTGCTCGCCAATCAAATTAAAAGCGAGCATTGCAATGCTAATCCACGCTGCAGGAATAAGCAATCTCCAAGGAAAATAGGGGAGTGCCGACAAGGATTCTTGTACCATTCTACCTAAGCTCGCAAAGGGGGGAGGAACGCCTAAACCTAAAAAACTTAAAAAAGACTCGAGAAAGATAGCCTGTGGAATAGTTAACAAAAGGGTAGTAGTAATGATTTCTACGCTATTGGGCAAGACATGTCGAAAAAGAACGCGAAAAAAACCTGCCCCTACCAAGCGGGCAGAGATAACATATTCTTTTGAAACGAGTGTAAGAACATGCGATCGCATCAGTCTGGCCATCGTAATCCACCCTGATACTACTAGAGCGGCGATTACCGAAATAATACCTGGATCCATTACAACAAGCAAAACAATCGTCAGGATGGAATAGGGGATAGCTGCTAAAATATCAATACAGCTCATCATCAGTGTATCAATGCGATTTCCTAATAAAGCGGCAGATGCCCCCCAAACCACCCCTATCAGGCAGTCAATAGCAGCCGCTACGCAGCCGATAAATAGAGAAAGTCGTAGTCCTTGTGCAACGCGAGTAAAAAGGTCTCGGCCGAGATCATCAGTTCCAAAAAGATGCTGCCAGGAGGGTGGTTCATTGCGAGCCATCAAGTCGATAGCGTCGTAGCTATAAGGAGAAATGAGATTTCCAAAACAGACCAAAAAGAAGCAGATAGCCAGCAAAATTAATCCAACAACTGCTTTCATGTGGGAACCCCTCTGAAAAGAGCATGGCGGTAACGTGGATTGATCCAGAGGGCAGCCAGATCGCTAAGTAATACGCAAGTCATTAGTATTAAGGAGTATAGAAGCGCAATTGCAATGATCAAAGGATAGTCGCGGCTCATCACACTCAAAACAAACCACTGTCCTAATCCTGGAATTGCAAATATTTTTTCCACCACAAAACTGCCTGTTGCAATCTGTGCTGTCAATGGTCCCAAATAAGCAATCACTGGTGAACAAGCATTTCTAAAGGCATGTCTAAACAAAATCGCATAATCTGAAAGGCCTTTAGACTCTACAAAACGGGCATAAGGCTCCTTCAACTCAGCTCGCAGCCTGACATAAAGCAAGCGTCCCATAAATGCTCCAGGAGCAATCGCTAACGTCATCACAGGCAACACCATCTGCTGCCATGACCCCCAACGGGCGACTGGAAACCACTCCCACTCTATCGCAAACAGATATTGGAAGAGCGCTCCTACCAGAAATACAGGCATCGAGACAATGCATGTCGTAATCACCAAATAGAGATCATGCCTCCATAACGTTGCTAAAAGCGCTGTCCCAATCCCCAACAAAACAGCCACGCAAAGTGCGCAAAATCCCAAAAAAGCAGAAATAGGCAGTGAATTCAAAATAATTTCACTAATTGTCCAGTCTGGATAGACCATCGACCGGCCAAAATCTCCTTGCACAATTAAGCCTAAATAATGTGATAACTGCACACTCAAAGGCTCATCCAGTTGCCAATGGTGTCTCAGCTCATTATAGCTAGCTTCCGGAAGTGACTGCTCATTTAAGAACGCATCTCCAGGCAGAAAATGTATCAAGAAGAATGTTAAAAAAAAGACGCCGACAAATGCCATAAGCATGATCATCAAACGTCTGCATAACCAGCCTATCACTTTCTAACCTCAACATACTGTGCTATCCAGGCATACTTAAAATCGAGATAGCCTAAAGAGGATAAGAACACGTCGCGCACTCGTGGCTTTTTCATGTAACTAAAGGTACCTTCAAAGAGGGGAATAATAGGTGCCTCCTCTAAAAGAAGCTCCTCTGCTTGTGACAACAGTTTTTTACGAGAATCGGTATCTTTAGCTTCTGAAGCCTGATTTAAAAGTGACACATATTTCGGGTTTTCCCAGCCCGTGTTATTAGTCCCATTATTTTTCAGCTTAAATACCTCTAAATAATTCATCGGATCATGGATATCTGCAAACCAAGCTCCTCGAGCTAACATATAGTTACCTTTGCGGATATTATCCAAAGTCATTTTCATTTCACAATTAGGAAGCGTTACATCCACTCCCAACACCGTTTTCCACTGTCGCTGCAATGCCTGAGCAATCTTATGGTCACGGTCATTATAAGAATAGCACAAAGTGATGGGCGGAAGGCCCTGTTTAGTCAATTCCAACTCTGCCATTCCATCCTGATACATCTGTACAGCTCTTTTAGGGTCATAATTCAAATCATTATTTGAATCATTCAACCCATAGGATCGAGGAACCAAATGCGCTGTAGGAGGCTGATTCGCTTGTGTAATATAGTCGACAATGGACTGGCGATCGACTGCCAAACTAAATGCTTGACGCACCTTCACATTGTCAAAAGGCGCATTCTGAGTATTAACGCGTAAAAAAAAGACCCCATCTGCAGGTACAGTCTCAAAACATCCCTTACTCAAAGCAGATAGAACGTCCAAAGGAATTGTAGAGAGGGGAGAGCCAGTCCAATCAAGCTCATCCTTGCTAAAGAGCTGCATAGCGGTATTATTATCAGCCATAATCCACTGCACTGTCTGCAGCTTAACATTCTCTGCATCCCAATAATGGCTGTTTTTTACTGCAGTCAACTCCTCTTGATGGTTCCAGTTCTTAAGCACAAATGGCCCATTGTAAGGCACCTCTAATGGATTCAAAAACTTCGTTTCATCATCAATATCCCTAGCCCATTGGCTATTCACAGGAAAATAAATAGGCGTAGAGAGCAACTGCAAAAATTCAGGCATAGGTTTTTCTAGCTCAATGACTAACGTCTTTGCATTCGAAGCAAAAACTCCAATCGCATCAGCAAATCCTGTTCCCTCCTTAGCTGTCTGAGCGCCCTTTAAAGGATAAAGTTGATAAGCATTAGGGGCCGCAAAACCATACGATAAAATAGTCTTCCATGCATAGACAAAATCGTCAGCCACAACGGGCTCCCCATTACTCCAAAAAGCTTCTCGAAGCTTAAATGTATAGACAGTCTGATCCGCCGATATGTCAATACTACTCGCAATAGCAGGCTTTATCGATCCATCCGGCTCTGCGCGCACTAACCCTTCATACAGCATACGCAATAGAGTCATCGTATTAATGTTGCGAGCTTTTCGAGGATCCACAGTTTCAGGATCACTCTCACTACTCACACGCAGCAGCCCTGCAGGATGATCAGGCTTCATAAACGCACTAGGACAGCTAGACTGCTGACAGCTAACTAAACAAATACCTGCTATTAGGAGGAAAAGGAATTTTGGCATAAGACGTAACCTTATATTCGGACCGGTGCACGGGCACGATTGTTACATTTTTATTCTAAAATAACAACTCTTGATTGAACTATTAAATTTTTTTTAATGTATAGGTAAAAATAACATTTACATCTTTCGAGGAATTATCATGAACCGCCTTCT